>JAHDEF010000259.1:0-670 GCA_020628975.1 Aquimarina sp.
AACTAAAATAACGGTGTTGAAAATACGGGATCTGCTCATGAAAATAAATGTAGCCAAAATTGTTAAGGCGTTAAAAGCATTTATTAGATTTGAGAACGAAAACGTTTTATCATGAATTTATACAATCGATTTTTTATCACGATACTTGCTGTTATTTTTGTTTCCACTTCAATGATGGCTCAACAAATCCCTGTTGGAGAAACTATACACATGTTCGATAAGGATTTATCGAAATGGGAATTATGGATGGGAGCTGTCCATACTAGTGTAGACCTAGATGGAGTTGAGAGATTCGATAATGTACATAAGGGTACTCCTTTAGGATTAGATAACGATCCTAAAAAAGTATTTACCGTAAATGATAAAGGTGAATTGCATATTACAGGAGAAATCTATGGAGGACTTACTACAAAACAAGAGTACGCCAATTATCATTTAAAAGTAGAAATGAAGTGGGGTGAAAAGAAATGGGCTCCACGTTTGAATGCTAAGAGAGATAGTGGAATTTTATATCATGCTAAAGGACCACATGGGACTTTTTGGAATGTTTGGAAACATTCGTTAGAATATCAAGTGCAAGAAGAAGATTGCGGTGATTTTATTGCTTTGGGACAAATGTTTGCTGATTTACCATCTACGAAGAAAGAAGGAGAAGAAAAGCCTAGCTTCG
>JAHDEF010000259.1:680-2607 GCA_020628975.1 Aquimarina sp.
CCTAACGGAGAATGGAAAGCAAAGAATTGGAAGGCTTATAAAGATTCTAATAATATAAAATATCCATTAAATGAAAACCCGAATGGTGAATGGAATACGCTAGAGATTTATGTTATAGGGAGTAAAGCCATTCATTTGGTAAATGGCGTTATGGTGAATGCTTTAAAGAATGCTCGTTTAGGTGAAAGCCAGGCAGAAACAAAACCAATTATTGATGGACAAATTCAGTTACAGTCAGAAGGAGCAGAATTGTTCTATAGAAATATGACCTTAACAGGAATTAAAGATTTTCCTGAAAAATTCAAGAAACAGTTAGGATGGAAGTAATTAAAAAAGGCTTTTGAAGATCATATTCAAAAGCCTTTTTTAGTAATTTATAAACGTTGTCTGACTACTTCGTACATAAAAGTACCCGCAGCAACAGAAACATTTAAAGAGCTAATCTCTCCAAACATAGGGAGTTTAGCTTTTTTTGTAACTGTTTTTAAAACCCCAGAAGATACTCCCGAACCTTCAGAACCCATTACGATTGCTGTAGGTTCCTTAAAATCTATATCATAGACTAGGTTGTCCGTCTTTTCGGTTGCTGCTATGGTTTGGATTCCGCAAGCGTGTAACAAAAACAAAGCATCTTTAACGTGATCTACTTTGCAAATAGGAACATTAAATACTGCACCTACAGAAGTTTTTACGGTATCTCCAGAAATGGGCGCTGATCCAGATTTCGGAACAATAATACCATGAGCACCTGTACATTCAGCTGAACGAATAATAGCACCGAAATTTCTAACATCTGTAACGCCATCTAGCAAAATGAAAAATGGTACTTCTCCTTTTTCTTGAGTTTGAATGATTAATTCCTCTAAGTCATGAAAAGCGACGGGAGAAGTAAAAGCAACAACTCCTTGATGATTTTTACGTGTAAGCTGATTTAATTTTTCTACAGGAACTAGATTCGGAGAAATTTCGTGATCCGCTAAAAGTTCTTGAAGTTCTTTAGAAAGCTCTCCTTGTAATCCTTTTTGAAGGAAAATTTTATCAATAGATTTACCAGATTTGATAGCTTCTAAAACGGCGTGAAAACCAAAAAGTAAAGATTCGTTTTGCATGAGGCAAAAGTACTCTAAACTTTCCAAAAGAATATGTGGTTTCAATAAAAACAAATCGCTTCGAAATTTTCGAAGCGATTTAGAACTCTTAAATAAGATGATCTTTTAATTGAATAGCCAATCCAAATTAATTTCTTCGTCTTTCTTATTTCCATTACTTCCTAAATACGAGGATGTAATCCCCTTCATAGCATCAACTTCATATTTTTCCGCCGCGGTATAAGCATCCGCGTAGTTTTTCGAGATTTTGACATCACTTTCTATACGTTTAGCCTCAAGATCTAAAGCTTTTTGAGCTAATGCTAATTCATCCTCGTATACTTTCATTTTAAAATCCCAATCACGATCGTCTAATTTTCTAATAGCAGTTCTAATCTCTTCAGAGAATTTCTTTGCATCGTCGTAACAATCCGCATTAGGGTCTATTAGCGCTAAATGAGTAGCGGCTTCTTGAGCCCCTTCACTATTTTGATTGGCATTCCAAGCATTTTTAGCATTTTGTAAATTAGACTTACATTCTTTGTTAATGTGCTTTTTGTAAATCGGCTTGGTAGCATCTAGAGCTTTCTCGTAACATTCTTTACATACCTCATGAATAGTCATTAAAGTAGCAATAGCCTCATCAGTTTTATCTAGATCGGCAAGGCTGTTTGCTTTTTTCAAGATAAAATCACATTGAGAATTGTAATATTCTATAATCTTAGTTTTTGACGCTTCTACAAAAGCAGCCAAATTCTTATTAGATGGCTTTATCTGTTTTACTCCAGCTAAATAAGCTTTGGTTTCATTAGTTCCCACAGCTTTCATAGTTAATGTTT
>JAHDEF010000260.1:0-1701 GCA_020628975.1 Aquimarina sp.
AATACCAGAGTTGATTGGACGTTTCCCTATTATTACTCATTTAAACCCACTAGATGCTCATGCTTTAAGACGTATTTTAACTGAACCAAAAAATGCATTAATTAAGCAATATACCCGAATGTTTGAACTTGATAATGTAAAACTAAGCTTTGATAAAAGTGGACTCGATTTTATTGTAGAAAAAGCAGATGAATACAAATTAGGAGCCAGAGGTTTACGATCCATTTGTGAAGCAATTCTTACAGATGCCATGTTTGAAATACCATCAAATGAAAATGTGAAAGAACTTAAAGTTGATAGAGCTTACGCTGAAGAGAAGTTTAGCAAATCTAAATTAAACAAGCTTAAGGTTGCATAAATTAGTTGATTAGTTGAAAGTAATCAACGATATACTAGCTAATACCTAAAGTCTGCTTAAATTAAAATGAATAATACTAAGCTCTCCATAAAAAATTGGTCGGAAGATGATCAACCTAGAGAAAAGCTCTTAAATAAAGGGCGATCGGCACTATCGAATGCCGAATTACTAGCTATTTTAATTGGATCTGGAAACAGAGAGGAGTCTGCTATTAGTTTATGTCAAAGAGTTCTTAACCAATCAGAAAATAATTTAAACAAGCTGGCACGTTTAACCGTGCACGACTTGATGAAGTTTAAGGGAATTGGTGAAGCCAAAGCTATTAGTATAGTAGCTGCACTAGAATTAGGCAGGAGACGAAAATCAGAAAAAAATTCAATTACTGAAGTAATCACTTCAAGCAAACAAGCCTATCAAGCTATTAATCATTTGCTTGAAGATTTTCCACACGAAGAATTTTGGATTGTTTTACTAAATAAATCAAACAAAATAATTGGCAAACAACTTATTGGAAGAGGAGGTGTTTCACAAACTACAGCAGACATTAAGATTATTTTTAAATTCGCTTTGGAACAATTAGCTAGTGGTATTATTCTTGCTCACAATCATCCATCAGGTAATTTAAAAGCTAGTCCTGCGGATATTAATTTGACTAATAAAATTATTGAAGCATCTAACTTATTTGACATTACCATACTCGATCATATTATTGTTGGGAATAATGCTTATCTAAGTTTTAGGGATGAGGAGCTCATTTAATTACTAAACCCACTATATTTGTAGTATGAACCAATACGGTAAAGTAGCATATTATACCTTAGGATGTAAACTCAATTTTTCTGAAACATCAACTATTGCTCGTCAATTGAGTGATGAAGGTTATGCTAAGGTTGATTTTCATGAATCTCCTGATATATATGTTATAAATACCTGCTCTGTTACTGAAAATGCTGATAAAAAATGTAAGGATCTTGTAAAAAAAGCTTTAAATTTTAACCCAAACGCTTTTATCACTATTATTGGCTGCTACGCTCAATTAAAACCAGAAGAAATTGCTAATATCCCTGGTGTTGACTTAGTACTTGGAGCAAATGAAAAATTTAATATTGTTGAATATTTAGATGATATTAATAAAAAGGAAATTACTCATATTGAAAACGAACCTATAAAAGAAACCAAAGAGTTTGTTCCTGGGTTTTCTTATGGTGACCGTACAAGAACATTTATGAAAGTGCAAGATGGATGCGATTATTTTTGTTCTTTTTGCACCATACCTCTAGCCAGAGGAACAAGCAGAAGTAGCTCTGTAGAAAACACAGTTAAAGTAGCTCAAAAAATTGCTC
>JAHDEF010000260.1:1711-2602 GCA_020628975.1 Aquimarina sp.
ACGGGTGTGAATATTGGAGATTTCGGCAAAGGCCATGACGAAACTTTTTTTGATCTTGTAAAAGCATTGGATCTAGTAGAGGGTATTGATCGATTTAGAATTTCTTCCATAGAACCCAATTTACTCAGCAATGAGATTATAGAATATACTTCTAAGACAGAAAAATTTGTTCCTCATTTTCATATTCCTTTGCAAAGTGGCTCAGATGAGATGCTAAAAAGCATGAGGAGAAGGTATGATATAGCCTTATATCAAGATCGTATACAAACAATTAATAAACTAATACCCAACTGCTGCATTGGTGTTGATGTAATTGTTGGTTTCCCTGGTGAAACAGATGAAGAATTTGAAAAAACTTATCGATTTCTATCCGAATTAGAGATTTCTTACTTACATGTATTCTCATATTCTGAAAGAGCAAATACAACAGCGGTTCGAATGGGAGATGTTGTACCTAAAGCCATTCGTAAAGAACGAAGTAAACGGTTAAGGTTATTATCTCACAAAAAGAAAAGAGCTTTTTACGAAAAAAATGTATCAAAAACAGAACAGGTATTATTTGAAGCAAACAATGAAGACGGAATGATGGTTGGCTTTACTAGTAACTATGTTAAAGTAAAAGCTCCATTCAACCCATTAATGACAAATCAAATTGCCCCCATTCGAATGACTGAAGTTGATCGAGATGGGCTAATGAAAATTGAGTTTATCGAAAAACATCAATTAACAGAGCATAAGCTCATCTACTAAATTAATTCACTACAAACTTGCTTATTATTAGTTCTTGATTTTTAGTTTTTACCTCAATCGTGTATATTCCTTTTTTTAGATTTGATACATCAATAGCACTACTAAACATCTTATTTATTATTAAATCTCCTTTAGGTGAAT
>JAHDEF010000261.1 GCA_020628975.1 Aquimarina sp.
AGCTTTAGCTTTCACTAAAACCACTGCTTTCTTTTCTGCACTAAGCCAATCTACATAAAACTTCTTAACGTCTTTATATGTCAAAATATCTGAGAAATGTCCTTCTAAAACAATGAGCTGACTAACATTTTTAATTTGTTCCTCTATTAAGCCTTGACTATCAATTTTACTAGAGTCTTGCGGCTCCTTAAATTTAAATATCAAATAAAAAACAAGTAATCCTACAGTTAAACCTCCTATAAATGACTTCATATAATTGTTTGTATCAAATATAGCTGTTAACTTTTTACTTTAAATTTTCAGGAGGATATTTTGCCAAAATAGCAGCTACGATTTCATTTATTCTTTCCGTTTTAGCTTCTGGCCCATCTACTAAAGGGGCTTTACCAATACCTTGCCAAATCAATTCATTTTTCTCCGCATCAATCAAATCAATAACCAATATCCCTTCAATAGTTTCATAGGTATTAACAAAATTATTGCCAAACCAAAAAGGATTCCACCAGCCCCAGCCAAAACCATAACCAAAATTCTGTTGACTTACTTGTACGCTTTTTTCTGCTTTGGTAGTAAAATTCACCAATAAATCTGGTGTTTCTGATTTAACGAAACCTTTTTCTGCTAAGCTTCTATCGACTGCTCTTAGAATCCGTTTTTTATCTAAATCGTTAATTTCTACTTTATCTATTCCTGTTTTATAAAATGCAAAAGACTTGTATTTTGTAAATTCCGCTTTCGTATCATAATCTGATTTAACTTGCACTGTCGAACATGATACCACAAAAAAACAGCTAAAAATTAATAGTGACATTATTGCTTTCATAATATTCTTTTCTTTAAGATATACAATTATTATACCAGTTAGCGACAAAATTTTCTTAAAATCTTTTAAGATTATGGTAGTAAATTAAAATTTTAGAAATAGCTGCAATCATAAAGAGATATCAGTAAGTAGCGATGCAATAAATTCCATTAGAATCTATATTTCAAAAAATAAAAACGAATACAAACTCCTTATCTTTTAAAGCTAAAAAAGCCTTAATTTTGTAGCCTATTTAGAATAATCCCTTTATGAGTACTATCGTAGCAATTGTCGGAAGACCAAATGTAGGAAAATCTACTTTTTTCAACAGAATGATACAACGTCGAGACGCTATTGTAGACTCTGTTAGTGGTGTTACACGCGACCGCCATTACGGTAAAAGCGAATGGAACGGACGCGAATTCTCGCTTATTGACACTGGAGGATACGTGGTAGGTAGCGACGATATTTTCGAAACAGAAATTGACAAGCAAGTCGAATTAGCCATTGACGAGGCAGATGCTATTGTATTTGTTGTAGATGTTGAATCTGGTATTACAGGAATGGACGAAGATGTGGCTAATTTATTAAGAAAGGTTAAGAAACCTGTTTTTGTAGTAGTCAATAAGGTCGACAATGCGATGCGTGTTAACGAAGCTGTAGAATTTTACAGTTTAGGACTTGGAGAATATTATTGTGTTTCGAGTATAAACGGAAGTGGCACAGGAGAATTATTAGATGATCTTATAAAAGCTTTACCCGAACAAGAAGAGCAAGAAGACATAGAATTGCCTCGATTTGCTGTAGTAGGTAGACCCAATGCCGGAAAATCCTCTTTTATAAATGCATTGATAGGAGAAGAAAGAAACATTGTTACCGATATTGCTGGTACTACCAGAGATTCTATTGACACAAAGTACAACCGATTTGGTTTTGATTTCAATTTGGTAGATACGGCTGGAATTAGAAAAAAATCTAAGGTTAAAGAAGATCTTGAATTTTACTCGGTAATGCGCTCGGTTCGTGCTATTGAACATGCCGATGTTTGCTTAGTAGTTGTAGATGCTACTAGAAATTTTGATGGAAAGGTTCAAAATATTTTCTGGTTAGCAGAACGTAACAGAAAAGGAATTGTAATTCTAGTCAACAAATGGGATTTAATTGAAGAAAAATCTAGCAACACTCCTAAAGAATTTGAAGCACATATAAAAAAGCAACTTGAACCCTTTACTGATGTTCCCGTTATTTTTATTTCAGCACTGACCAAACAGCGTATTTTCAAAGCTATAGAAACAGCCGTTGAAGTTTATGAAAATAGGTCTCAAAAAATCAAAACAAGTGTAATGAACGATACTATGTTACCTATTATCGAAAATTACCCTCCTCCTGCATATAAAGGTAAATTTGTAAAAATTAAGTACTGTATGCAGTTACCAACCCCACAACCGCAGTTTGTTTTCTTTTGTAACCTTCCACAGTACATAAGAGACCCCTATAAAAGGTATATTGAAAACCAATTACGAAAAGAATTTAATTTTACAGGAGTACCAATTCAGATCTATTTCAGAAAGAAATAAGACTACTGATAATTGATTGAGAGAATTTATTCTTACAACACAACTAATTTTTAACATATTTTCCTACAAAATATTTATGTAATTATAACAAAAACTTAAGATTTAATTAAATATTAAGTAGTTTAACTAATAACTAAGTAATTCGACTAAAACCTATAGAATAAGCACAATATTACTGTTTTCTGTACGTATATTTGACGCGTTAATGAAACGATG
>JAHDEF010000262.1 GCA_020628975.1 Aquimarina sp.
AAATATTTTGGCTTTAATGCCTTTAAGGGCATGCAGGAAGAAATTATCAAAAGTGTACTAAAGCACAAAGATACGGTAGTGATTATGCCAACAGGCGGCGGTAAATCGCTTTGCTACCAACTACCTGCCATTATCCAAGAAGGAACTGCCATTATTATTTCACCACTTATTGCACTAATGAAAAATCAGGTAGATTTAGTAAGAGGGTATAGTAGTGATGATAATATAGCCCATTTTTTAAATTCCTCTCTAAGTCGAGTACAAATTAAACAGGTTAAACAAGATTTGTTAGATGGGAAAACAAAGTTGCTGTATGTAGCTCCTGAAACACTCACTAAACAAGAAACAATCGATTTTTTCAAGCAAATTAAAATCTCTTTCGTTGCGGTTGATGAAGCGCACTGTATTTCGGAGTGGGGGCACGATTTTCGTCCTGAGTATCGGCGTATTCGTGAAATGGTGAATGAAATTGATGAAAGTTTACACTTTGTTGCTCTAACTGCTACAGCAACACCTAAAGTTCGGGCAGATATTGTTAAGAATTTACAACTTCAAAAACCCAGTACTTTTGTGGCTTCTTTCAATCGAGATAATTTGTATTATGAAGTTAGACCGAAAGGCAAAAAAGAACAGGCTATTACTGAAATTATTAAATTTGTAAAATTACATCCTAATAAATCAGGTATTATCTATTGTTTGAATAGAAAAACAACTGAAAAAATAGCAGAGTCTTTAAAAGTAAATGGCATCAAACGCATATCATGCAGGTTTAGATTCTGCAACACGTTCGGCAAGGCAGGATGAGTTTTTAATGGAAGATACACATGTAATTGTAGCTACTATTGCGTTTGGTATGGGAATAGATAAACCCGACGTTCGCTTTGTGATTCATTATGATATTCCGAAAAGCTTAGAAAATTATTATCAAGAAACAGGACGTGCAGGACGTGATGGCTTGGAAGGTAAATGCGTATCGTTTTTTAGTTATGCTGATATTACCAAACTAGAAAAGTTTATGCGTGATAAACCTGTTGCCGAAAGAGAAATTGGTGGACAGCATTTATTAGAAGTAGTAGGATATGCAGAATCAGCAGTTTGTAGGCGTAAAAGCTTGTTGCATTATTTTGGAGAAAACTATACCCAAGAAAATTGTGGCTTATGCGATAATTGCTTATATCCAAAAGAGAAAGTAGCTGCTAAAAATGCCGTATTAATGGGCTTGCAGGCTGTGGAGATGCTACAAGAAAATTATAAAATAAAATATATTATTGAGTTTTTAATTGGTAAAGCAACTCAAGAAATTTTAGCCTATAAACACAATGAACTGCCTTTATATGGAAAAGGTAAAGGCTTGGGGCAAGAACATATAAGTGGTGAAGCAAAGGAGGAAGATAAAGATATGTTGTTTTGGAATACTGTTTTACGGCAGGCTTTAATTAAAAACTTACTTAAAAAAGATATTGAAAACTATGGATTGCTAAAGCTGGTAGAAGGTGGAAAGAAATTTATGAAAGAACCTCATGAAATCGATATTCCTATTAATCACAAGTTTGATATTAGCATTACTATAGAAGAACCAATGCGTACCATTCCTTTAGACCCAGCATTAATGAAAATGCTCAAGGAATTGCGTAAGAAAATTGCAAAACGTAAAAAATTACCTACATTCGTTATTTTCCAAGACCCTTCTTTAGAAGAAATGGCAACTTATTACCCTACTTCACTCGAAGAAATGGAGTCGATAACAGGAGTAAGTAAAGGGAAGGCAAGAAAATACGGAAAGAGTTTTGTGGAGCTAATTTCTGGATATGTAGAGGAGAACAATATAGTACGCCCGCTAGATGCAGTTGTAAAAACGGTTGTGAATAAATCGAAGAATAAGGTTTTTATTATTCAAAACATAGATAAGCGAATTCCATTAGAAACGATTGCGGGCAATTTAAAGCTCAATATGGAGGAGTTGCTGATAGAAATAGAAAGCATTGTAGCATCAGGTACTAAGGTTAACATTGATTATCACATCAATAATGTATTAGATGAATATCAGCAAGAAGAAATTTACGAATATTTTCAAGATATGGACCAAGGACTTCTCGAAAATTTAAGTGATGAAGAGGGGGATGAAGCCATTGATTTGAAAACAAAGAACTCTAAAAAAATAGAAACATTTTTACATAAATTAGTGCGGCTAACATTAAAAGATTTACAGGAAGAATATGACGACGAATACACAGAAGAAGATATTCGATTAATGTTAGTTAAATTTATGTCGGAAAAAGCAAATTAATAACAATTAGTAGCTTCTTTTTTATCATTAAAATACCAAAGAAAGGAATAAACTTTTTTAATTGTTTATTCTTTTCTTACATTTACATCCCCCCTTATGGTATTTTATTTTTCAACGCCAATAAGCTATACAGATAAGCATAAAAAACGCCTAAGAAACAGATGAATAATAACTTCCCTGTTTAGACTTGTTATTTTACCCTATTACTGTGTTACAAAAGCCTCACAGCCCCCCCGCTGGGTATGTTGCGTTTTTGTGCCTTGTATTAGACAAAAATAACTGCGC
>JAHDEF010000263.1 GCA_020628975.1 Aquimarina sp.
CTAAAAAAGAAGCGCCTTTATTGTTAGAAGCACAACAAATGCTTATTGATTGGGAAGCTGGTGACCCAGATGTGGTCAACTTATGGTCGACCATGAACAAGTGGGTTTACGATGGCTTTAATGAAACCTACAAAAAATTAGGTGTAGATTTTGAAAAGAATTATTACGAAAGTGATACCTACAAACTAGGAAAAGATATCGTTGAAGAAGGACTGAAAAAAGGTGTGTTTTATCAACGCGAAGACCAATCGGTTTGGATTGATCTAACTGACGAAGGTCTTGACGAAAAACTGGTACTTAGAAGCAATGGAACTTCTGTGTACATGACTCAAGATATCGGTACTGCGGCACAAAGAGCCAAAGATTTTGATGTAAATGGAATGGTTTATACCGTTGGAAACGAACAAGATTATCATTTTAAAGTATTGTTTTTAATCTTGAAAAAACTAGGTTATTCTTGGGCTGAAGATCTTTTTCATCTAAGTTATGGAATGGTAGACTTACCTAGCGGAAAAATGAAAAGCCGCGAAGGAACTGTAGTTGATGCCGATGATTTAATCAATGAAATGCAGGAAACTGCTGAAACCATTTCGCAAGACTTAGGTAAACTCGACGGCTATTCCGAAGAACAGAAAAAAGAAGTTTACGACACCGTTGGTTTAGGTGCCTTAAAATACTTTATTTTAAAAGTCGACCCTAAAAAACGTATTCTTTTTGACCCAAAAGCTTCGGTAGATTTTCAAGGAAACACAGGGGCATTTATACAATACACCTACGCCCGTATTCAAGCTATATTAAGAAAAGCTGCACATAACCAAACAACGGTTACAAATAATATTTCTTTAGATGAGAAAGAAAAAGAGCTGTTGAAAATAATTGAATTATATCCAGAAATTATTCAGCAAGCGGCTAAACAATATAGCCCTGCAATAGTTGCTAATTACACGTATGACTTGGTGAAGGCTTACAATTCTTTCTTTCAAAACGTATCGATTTTTGGGGCAGATTCTGAAGAATTGACACTGTTTAGAGTACAGCTTTCTAACTTTGTTGGAAATATAATTGCATCAGCTTTTAGTCTTCTTGGTATAAAGGTACCACAGCGTATGTAGGTGAAGTTGAAATAAAGATCATTAGAATCTGGGTACTATAAGGTATCTAAGTATTACTACCTAATTTTTATGTAATTCTCCTTGCGAGTGAAAAGTGGGTTTTCTACATTTGGACTTGTCGTTTTAAATAACAACTGAGAATAAATTATTATGAACATACACGAATATCAAGCAAAAAGCATTTTACAAAGTTTTGGAGTTAAAGTGCCTATGGAAATTGTGGTGGAAACACCTGAAGAAGCTGTTGAAGCTGCTAAAAAAATCAATGAAGCTACAGGCAGCGAGGTATTTGCTGTTAAAGCACAAATTCATGCTGGTGGTCGTGGAAAAGGTGGTGGCGTAAAAATCGCAAAGTCTATCGACGAGGTTCGTAACTACGCTGATCAAATTTTGGGAATGATGTTAGTAACTCCACAAACATCTGCTGAAGGTAAACTAGTCCGCAAAGTATTGATTGCCCAAAACGTTTATTACGATGGGCCTTCGAAACCTGCTGAATTTTATATGTCGGTTTTATTAAATCGTGCTACAGGTAGAAATATGATCATGTATTCTACCGAAGGTGGAATGGATATTGAAGCCGTTGCAGAAGAAACTCCTGAATTAATTTTCACAGAAGAAATTGATCCCGCTACAGGTATTTTACCTTTCCAAGCACGCAAAGTTGCTTTTAATTTAGGTTTATCTGGTGCTGCATTCAAAGACATGACAAAATTTGTTACCGCTTTGTACAAGGCTTATGTAGGTTCTGATTCTTCTTTATTTGAAATCAATCCTGTATTTAAAACTGCAGATGATCAAATTTTAGCTGCTGATGCTAAAGTGACATTAGATGAAAATGCATTGTACCGTCATAAAGATTATGCAGAAATGCGTGACATTTCTGAGGAAAATCCTGTAGAAGTTGAAGCTAAAGAAGTTGGATTGAACTATGTTGACCTTGATGGAAATGTGGGTTGTATGGTAAATGGTGCTGGTTTGGCTATGGCAACAATGGACTTGATCAAGCAAGCCGGTGGTGAGCCTGCTAACTTCTTAGATGTCGGAGGTACCGCTGATGCGAAGCGTGTTGAAGAAGCTTTTCGTATTATATTAAAAGATGATAATGTAGCAGCTATTTTAATCAATATTTTTGGAGGTATTGTTCGTTGTGACCGTGTAGCACAAGGGGTTGTTGATGCTTATAAAAATATGGGAGACGCTCTTAAAGTGCCTATCATTGTTCGCTTACAAGGAACAAACGCTGATATTGCCAAAAAATTAATTGATGATAGTGGACTAAATGTACAAAGTGCAGTTGAATTTCAAGAAGCTGCTGATAAAGTACAAGCAGTGTTGGCATAATTCACAACAAAATTATATCACTAAATCATAAGCGCCGAATACATTTTTTAGTATTAGGCGCTTTTTGTTTTAATGACTAAAAGTTTACTAACCT
>JAHDEF010000019.1 GCA_020628975.1 Aquimarina sp.
TACGTGCATTAACATCGGATCCTTTTTGATAATCGACATCTTCAACTCTCATAAATTGAGAAGCCAAAACATTGTTAGAAGCATCTTCCATTTCATCTTTGGTTAAGGCAGCACCATCAACAATTTCAACAAACTCTACATCGTATGAAGCTGCAAAATCTAAATTAGATTCATCGTATTGCACCGTTGGGTCTACATCAACTATACCTCCTGCACCATCGGACACTTGCTTGAACTTTAATACATAAATTTTACCTCCTTCTAAATCGGCATCTCCGTTAGTAGAATAATAAAGCGTTACTTGACCTTCTGAATTTGAAGAATCATCGTCTCCCCCAATAATAACCGTTGCGCCTGGGTAAGCACCTTGAGGTAATGGTGTTGCGTTTTCCCAAGAAAATTCTCCTAAAGCATCTAAACCAAAGTCAGCTGTTGGCGTAGGAATTTCTTGAAAAGGATCGATACCTTTAACATCGTAATGAAAAGACTCGGAAGCCGATAAGAAAATGTCTTTGTCCCCACCGTGAATATCTTTTTCCCACATAGTAGCTGAGCATTGACGGGCAAAATCCTCCACACCAGAATTTAATAGATAATCTCCTGAAACAGGGTTTAAGTTTTCATCTAGACGAACTCTAGCTACAGCATAATCGTCTTCGCAATTTACTAACATCACGTAACCGTCACCATCTTTTAAAAATCCAGCACCATCAGCAGCACCCGCTAATTGAAAAGACGATTCTCCGATTACATCAGTAGTACTAATTAATGAATAGGCTTGCACAAAATTGAATTGAGGTTGCATAGCCACTAATGGCGCTAATCCTGATTTATTAGCAAACATCACAGAAGTAGGGTTTGTTAATGCATCAATCTGAGCCATTAAAGCGTCAATTTCTGCTTGAGCTGTTCCATTTTCAGTAGCTAAAGCTTCAATTTGTGCATTAGCTGCCGCTAAGTCAGCATTGGCAGCGGCAATATTCGAAATGGCACTAGCTAAGTCTGCACGAGCTGCCGCTAAGTCCGTTTCTGTAGCATTACCGTTTGCTTCAAGCATTGCGATTTCAGCTTGAGCAGCCGCCAAGTCAGCTTGTGCTTGTGCGATATCGGCATTAGCTTCATTTAGTTTTGCAACTTCTGCAGCCAAATCTGCCTCAACCGCAGTGATTTCTGCTTCTGTAGCATTTCCTTTTGAAACAAGGGCTTCGATTTCTGCTTTTAAAGCTTCAACTTCATTACTAGAAGCCGATTGATTCTCTTTTAATTGATTTTCTAATCTTAATAAATCATCTTCCGAAGCATCATTTTGACAGGCAGTAAATGCTGCTGCAAATGCTAAGGCAATACATACTTTAGTTAGTTTCATTTTAATTCAGTTAATGTTAATAGATAAATGCTTGTCAAATTTACTTTCACAACACAGGAATCGTGTTAACTGAACATGACGATGATTTTATGAAAGTTATAGAGAAATGTTACCTGTGTTAATGAAACTTTGAGCAATGCTTCATATTTAACATGTATATTACAGAATTCGTAAAACTGAAAATACTTTTAAGTAATACTCTCTTAACAGAGCCTAAATACATATCTATAAATCAGCTTTATATAAATGAATTAGCTTTTTATAAAGCTTGCTTACTCTGCAAAAAAGTATTTTTACCAACCTTCAAAAATAATCTTCTTATATGAGAAAATTAGGTCACTTACCCCTTTGTTTAAATTCAAATACTCTCAAATTAATAATTTACCCATATACCAAAATCACTATATTTGTGTGATTTTTACAGAGAGATGAAATACAAAAGAATACTTCTAAAATTATCTGGCGAAGCCCTTATGGGAAACCTTCAATATGGTATCGATCCAGTTAGATTATCTGAATATGCGCAACAAGTTAAAGAGGTCGTTGATCTTGGGATTGAAGTGGCCATTGTAATTGGTGGAGGAAATATATTCAGAGGAGTATCAGGAGCGAGTAAAGGTATGGATCGTGTACAAGGCGATTATATGGGAATGTTGGCAACTGTAATTAATGGACTTGCTTTACAAGGCGCTATGGAAGACGAGGGCTTAAAAACCCGACTTCAATCAGCTATAGAAATTGATGCTGTTGCTGAGCCATTTATACGTCGTAGAGCATTGCGCCATTTAGAAAAAGGACGTGTTGTTATATTTGGTGGTGGAACAGGTAATCCTTACTTTACTACGGATTCAGCCGCTGTATTAAGAGCTATAGAAATTAAGGCAGACGTTATTTTAAAAGGAACGCGTGTAGATGGTATTTACACCGCCGATCCTGAAAAAGATGTAAATGCAACCAAATACGATTATATCACTTTTAAAGATGTAATCGAAAAAGGTTTAAAAGTAATGGACACTACAGCCTTTACTTTAAGCCAAGAAAACGAATTACCTATAATTGTATTTGATATGAATACTAAAGGTAATTTGAAAAAATTAGTAGCCGGTGAACCTATAGGTACCACCGTAAATGTTTAAAATTTAATTAAGCTTACAAGCCTAAAAACATAAGATAAGATGACTGAAGAAGTTAATTTTATACTAGACAGCACTAAGGAGTCGATGAGTAATGCGATTGCGCATTTAGAAAAACAATTTTTAAATATCCGCGCAGGTAAAGCAAGCCCTGCTATGTTGGGTAGTGTAATGGTTGATTATTATGGTTCACAAACTCCATTGAATCAGGTAGGAAATGTTTCTACACCTGACGCACGTACCTTAACAATTACCCCTTACGAAAAATCGATGATTACTGAAATCGAAAAGGGAATCATGTATGCAAACCTTGGCTTTAATCCTATGAATAACGGGGAAATGGTGATTATAAATATTCCACCATTAACTGAAGAGCGTAGACGTGACTTAGTAAAACAAGCCAAAGGAGAAGCCGAAGATGCTAAAGTAAGTATTCGTAATGAGCGTAAAAACGCAAATAACGAAATTAAAAAATTAGAAAAGGACGGATTGTCTGAAGACATTGCGGCGAATACCGAAGTAGATGTACAAACCCTAACGGATAACTATGTCAAAAAAATCGATGAACTTTTCGTTATCAAGGAAAAAGAAATAATGACCGTTTAATTCGGAAACATAAATTACCAAAAAGCAGCGTAGACTTTACGTTGCTTTTTTCATTTACACTAATCACTTCCTCTAAGTACGCGCCAAACAGGCATGAAAAAAGTTAAAAAGAAAATTCAGTCATTTTGGAGAGCTTTTGCACTTCTTATCCTAAAAAATAAAATTGCCGTAACAGCAATTATCGTAGCAATAACGATTGGCTTAATCAGTCAATGGAAAAATATTGGTTTTTCTTTTACTGAAACCAATTTGCTACCCGATAAGCATCCCATCAATTTACAATACAATAAATTCTTTAAAACTTTTGGTGAAGAAGGTGTAGTTATTGTCATGGGAATAAATGACAGCACCATTTATCAACCAAAAAAATTCAATAACTGGATTTCCCTAAACCAACAATTACGAAAATTCGAAGAGGTAGATTTTGTTATTTCTTTTTCAGAAATGCAAGATCTTACCAAACAAGATAACCCAAAATCTTTTCAATTAAAACCCATAGTTGAAACAGATGAATTTACGCAAACACAAATTGATTTTTATAGAAATCGTTTGTTGCAAGAGCTACCATTCTATGAAGGCTTAGCTTATAGCAGCTCAAAGCAAACTATACAGTCAGCCCTGTACATCCGTAAAGATGTAGTGAATACTCGAGCCAGAAGAGATTTTATTATAAAAAAATTAAACCCGCTATTAGAAGCTTACGAGAAGGAAAATAATATCGATATGAAAATATCGGGTATGCCCTACATACGCACCATGAATTCGAAAAATATTTTCGATGAAATGAAATTATTTCTGGGAGCCGCTTTATTTGTTACTTCCTTCATCTTTTTATTATTTTTTAGATCTTTTAGAGCTACTATAATTTCAATGATTACCGTGATCGTTGGGGTACTTTGGGCATTTGGTTTTATAGGTCTATTTCATTTCCAAATTACTGTGCTTACGGCGATAATTCCTCCTTTAGTCATAGTAATTGGAATTCCAAACTGTATTTTCTTAATTAATAAATATCAGCAACAAATTAAAAAAGGGCTCTCCAAAATGGATGCCTTGGTTGAAATGATTAGCAAAGTAGGTTATGCTACTTTAATGACAAATATTACAACAGCTGCAGGCTTTGCTACTTTTTGTTTAACAGGCAATACCCTACTTATTCAATTTGGTTTAGTTTCTGCCGTTTGTATCTTAGCCTTGTTTGTATTGTGTATACTGGTTATTCCGTTACTATATACACTGATGCCGCCGCCAAAAAAGCGACATTTAAAACATCTTGATAAAAGGTGGATGGATGGCTTAATCAATTGGATGGTTCATATGGTAAGCCACAAACGAAGGTCTATATATTTGGTTTCACTAATACTTTTAATATTAAGTATTAGTGGAATGAAACAGATAAAAATTTCAGGATCTCTTCTTGAAGAAATGTCAAAATCAGAACAGTTTTATAATGACATCAAATTCTACGAAAACGAATTTGACGGAATTATGCCGCTGGAAATTTTCATCGATACCAAAAAAGAAAAAGGCGCTTACAAACTTTCTACCTTAAAACGTATCGAACGTTTAAGCAGCGAGATTGAAAAATTCCCTGAATTATCCCCAACAAAATCGGTTGTTAATATTGTAAAATATGCGAAACAGGCCTTTTACAATGGTAACAAAAACTATTATTCATTACCCACAAGTCAGGAAAGAAATTTCATGATTCCGTACTTAAAATCTGTTCAAAATAATAAAAACTTATTGTCTTCCTATGTAGATAGCACTGGGCAATATGTACGTGTTTCTACCTTTATGAAAGATGTAGGAACAGAGAAAATGGAAGAATTAGAAAATACGCTGTACCCAAAAATCGAAAAGATATTTCCGAAAGATCGCTTTGAAGTATTTTTCACTGGTCGTGCCCTTCTATTTCAAAAAGGAACTGAATATTTAGTAAAAAACTTGATGCAGTCGTTACTAATTGCAATTGGCCTAATAATTCTCATCATGTTTTACATGTTCCGTTCAGTGAAAATGATTTTAATATCTCTTATTCCTAATTTACTTCCATTACTTATTACTGGTGGACTTATGGGGTATTTTGGTGTACCCATTAAGCCTTCAACTATTTTAGTATTTAGTATCGCTTTTGGAATTTCTGTAGATGATACCATTCATTTCTTAGCCAAATACCGACAAGAACTATTAGCTACAGGTAATGACGTCATTAAAAGCACTATGACTGCATTACGCGAAACAGGAGTAAGTATGTTTTATACTTCTACCGTTTTATTTTTCGGTTTTGCGGTTTTTATGATCTCAAGTTTTGGCGGTACCAAAGCACTTGGAGGGCTTATTTCTGCTACTTTATTATTTGCGATGCTATCAAACCTTGTGTTGCTTCCTGCTTTATTGCTGGGTTTAAATCGCTTAGAAAAGAAAAAAAATTAGCTTTGGGTTACTAGTAAACTTTCCTAAAGTACAAGGCCATAAAAAACCTTAATATAGAAATTCTAAAAGGTTAAATTAAATTAAAATCATTAGCAAAACGCTGTTTTTCATATATATAAATCAGTCCGTTATTATAAAGGGGAATACAAGACGTTTTAGTAAATTTGATTGATTATATTTCATTTCAAATAGTATTGATTGAGGAAGTTTCCTCGTTTAGGACAGAAAATATATTATGTTAAAGCAACAGTTCAACTTAAAATTATCTCAGAAATTATCTCCGCAACAGATCCAATTGATGAAATTGATTCAGTTGCCTACCCAAGCTTTTGAACAACGACTGAAACAAGAAATTGAAGAAAACCCTGCATTAGATTCTGGAAAAGAAAAAACCACAGAAGCTGATGACGAATTTTCGAATACCGATAGTTACGAAGACGATTATAACTCCGACAATCAAGAACCAGAAATTAATATCGACGAATATTTAAGTGACGACGAAATACCTGCCTATCGCCTACAAAGCAATAATTATAGTAGCGACGACGAGGATAAATCGGTTCCTTATGCAAGTGGCACTACTTTTAATCAACATTTAATATCGCAGCTTAATACGTATCGTTTATCCGATAATGATTATCAAATCGCTACATTTTTAATTGGTAGTATTAATGAAAACGGTTACATCCGAAGAGATTTAGCAGATATCGCTGATGATTTGGCTTTCACGCAAAATATTTATGTAGAAGCTAAAGATGTTGAAAAGGTGCTTCAAATTGTACATCAACTTGATCCAGCTGGAGTTGGCGCTCGCTCGTTACAAGAGTGCTTATCGATACAATTACACAGAAAGTCACCTAATGCTGAAGTAGCCCTAGCAATTAAGCTTATCGACGAAGCTTTTGATTTATTCACCAAAAAACATTATCAAAAACTAATTGCAAAATTTGGTGTTTCCGAAGATCAGTTAAAAGACGGTATTGAAGAAATTGAACATCTTAACCCTAAACCGGGCGGTAGTTTTGCTGGCAACACGAGAATTGTTGAACATGTGGTACCTGACTTTACAATAAGAATTGTTGAGGGGGAATTAGAGCTTAGTTTAAATGGACGCAATGCTCCTGAGCTTCACGTTTCTGGTTCGTACAATAATATGCTTAAAGGCTATAAAGAAGCAAAAAATAAAACAAAAGCGCAAAAGGATGCTGTACAGTTCATCAAGCAAAAGTTAGATGCTGCAAAATGGTTTATTGACGCTGTAAAACAACGCCAACAAACTTTAATGATTACTATGAGTGCTATTATGCACTACCAAAAAGAATTCTTTTTATCGGGTGATGAACGCCATTTAAAACCCATGATATTAAAAGATATCGCTGATGAAATTGAAATGGATGTGAGCACTATATCCCGTGTAGCTAACAGTAAATATGTAGATACGCCTTATGGCACTAAATTAATTAAAGAATTTTTCTCAGAATCAATGACTAACGATCAAGGAGAAGAAGTTTCTACCCGAGAAATTAAAAAGATTTTGGAAATTACTATTGGTGAAGAAGACAAAAGAAAACCTTTGACCGACGAGAAACTAGCTAAAATTCTTAAAGAAAAAGGCTATCCTATTGCTCGGCGAACAGTAGCAAAATACCGAGAACAATTGGATCTCCCTGTAGCTAGACTTCGAAAAAAAATATAGCTAAATGCTGATACGCTTATTAATTTTTATAGCCCTTATCATTGTAATAGAAGGGCTTTTTTATAGAGGAATCATTCACAACCATTGGAATAGCACGCTCAAATGGAGCCATTTGCTATTTACTACGGCAGTGTACATCTTTTTTATTTATCAGATATTGAAATTTGATCGTAGTCAAGGAGCTACGACATCATTTTACTGGGCACTAGGCTTTTTATTACTATCTATAGTCCCCAAATTGGTAAGCTTATTATTTTTAACGATAACTGTTTTAGGAGATATACTTTGGAATACCGTTACTAAAGAACCCTCGAATTCACGTCGCCAATTTCTCAAAAACCTGAGTTTAGCAGTCGGTAGTATCCCTTTTTTAGGAATTGTACATGGTATATGGAAAGGCCGTTATAATTTTAAAGTAATTCAGCATAAATTAGCTTTTTCTGATTTACCCAAAGCCTTTCACGGTTTTAAAATTCTTCAAATATCAGATATTCATTCAGGTAGTTTTGATAATAAAGAAAAAATCGAATATGCTATTGACCTTATTAACCAACAAGAAGCTGACATTTTATTATTTACTGGCGATATCGTAAACACTAAAGCCACTGAATTTCACCCTTGGATCGATACCTTTATTAAAATCAAATCGTTCCCTTGCGGTAAATTTTCAGTACTCGGGAACCACGATTATGGAGAATATGTAACTTGGCCTTCAGAAAAAGATAAAGTAGCTAATTTTGAAGCTATAAAGAATTTACATCCTTCAGTAAATTTTCAATTATTATGCAATGAAAATGTAACTATTGAAAAAAATGCGCAGCAAATCAAACTTATTGGGGTTGAAAATTGGGGTAAAAACTTTAAACAAGCAGGGGATTTAAACAAAGCTTCTAAAGGAGTACTGCAAGACGATTTTAAAATATTAATGAGTCACGATCCATCTCATTGGGAGGAAGAGGTTAAAAACCATTCGAAAAATTATCATTTAACACTAAGCGGACATACACACGGTTTACAATTTGGCATTGAAATTCCTGGATTTATAAAATGGAGCCCCGTTCAATACATATATAAGCAATGGGCAGGAATTTACAAAAATAATGACCGTTTTATAAATGTGAATCGTGGTTTTGGGTATCATGCTTTTCCCGGCCGTGTAGGTATTTGGCCTGAAATTACCGTAATTGAATTACAGAATAAAGAACTCCAAGCCCAATTTAATGGCTGACATATTCTGCCTATCCTGATCACTTAACACGCCTCTTTTGAAAAAATCGATGATTGAATAATATACATGAAAATTCCAAGTGTTCCATCCAACACTAATGGTAGCCCCCATTCGCCATCTATTAATACCTTCAGGATTTGTAAATTTAAACTGATCCCCTGATTCAGCCTCAAAACTAGTCTTAAATCTGGTTACATATCCAGCTCTAATACCTGTATAAATACGCCAAAATTTATAGGATGTAGCGGTCGATGTGCGCCAACGAATTTGTAAAGGCACTTCCAATAATTGCGTGCTAAACCTATTGGTATCAATGATTAAATCAGTAGGCACTTCATAAGTAATATTTCCTGAGCTATTTGGCATTGCTACCAAATTATGATTATACACGTTTAAACTATATCCCAGCCCCAAACCAAGTGCCCAGTTTCTTCTATTATTTATAGGGAAATCTCTTATAAAACCAGCATGTAATCCTCCTGAAAACCCCGACTGCGAGACATCTGGAGGCAAATTACTTAACACATTAAAAGTAGCCGAAATATAGAATTGATCTTCACGATAACGATTATCAACTTCATCATATACTTTCAGTGCCTTTTGGATTTGCGCATTTCCCAAAAAACACCATAGTACTGAAATAATAACAAGTATGTGTTTTAAAATATTCACCGATATAAAAGTGGATTAAATTCTACACTAAGATAGCTCTACAATAGCAAGGATAAAACATCCACTCCAAAAAAATTGTTGAACCACTTTCGCTAGGAATTGTAAATGAATATTTAATCATTAAAGTTTCATATTTAGTTAAGGGGATTTCCACCTGCGTGGAAATAACGGTAACTGTACTTGAAATTTCATTTTAGGTTGATCCGAATTATAGAAATAAATACTATTCCCGCTAAACAAAAAAGACTACCAAAAGGCAGTCTTCTTTACTATTTAATAAAATGTTGTATTGATTATTTCTTCTTTGTAGGATCACCATTCAAAGTTGCATAATTAATCTTTAGCTGATTAACTTCTCTAAGTTGCTCTTTAACATCACCAATTAACCCCATATTAGTATTTTTATCTACTTTTAGAGCGGCTAGTAATTTCCCAACTTGAGTTTCACCAACTTTATTTCTGTTTTCTTGAACAAAAGTTTGAATTTCAGTAAGGTTACTTACTAATTTATCATTCAATTGAACTTTTGCCTCTGTACCAAATTTCTTATAACCTTCACCTGGCTTACCTGCATAAATATACATTACTGCTGAGCGACTTTCTAGCTTTTCAACTTGATCTGCATAAGGCAGCTTGTTATCAATCAATAAAGTATTTTCACGCATTACCGTTGCCACCATGAAGAAGAAAAGTAACATAAATACAATATCAGGAAGCGATGCTGTTGATATCGCTGGAAGTTCTTTACCTCCTCCTTTTTTAAATTTTGACATCTTTCTACTTTTTAATGCTTAACAACTATTCTTTAGCCTCGGATTCAGAAATTTTCTCTGGAAACATTTTCTTTATTTCCTCTCTTTTCTTGTCCCATTCCTCTTTTTCTTCATCACTTTCAGCATCTTTCCATTTCTGAACGATACTTAAATACGATTCTCCAAAAAGACGTTGCGCTTCTCTATTTCTCAAGAAATTATAAGCTGCTATAAGTTCATTCTGAATAGCAATGTATGAAGCATAGTTTGTTTCACGGCTATTTTGAACTGATATTACAGCTTTATTAGGATGAGCTGATAAATCCTCATCTTTTTTTCCTTTACAATAGGCACATTTTCCATCGCCGTTATTATCTAAGAAAGCAATAGTTGCTTCTCTTAAATCTTTAAGCTCCATTGGCTCCTCTTCAACCAAAAGCTGATTGTCTTTACTTACAATAACTGTAAATAAGTTTTTCTGCTTAATGATTGGCGGTTTAATTCTCTCATCAAATTTCGGCGGTAATTTACGATTGATTCCAGTATCGGACTCAATAGTTGTAGTTACCAAAAAGAAAATCAATAATAAGAATGCAATGTCGGCCATCGAGCCGGCATTAACTTCGGGTGCTGCTCTTTTTGCCATATTAATTAATTGCTAATTGATTTTTTGATTCCTGATACCACCATAGCTCCTAAAGCGGTTGCAATCAAAATATAAAACATTTTCAATCCTGCGTCAACCCATTTAGTTGTGGCAGCACCTACTTGTGTACCATCAATTAATATTACATCTTCACCAACTGCTGTGAAATAGGCTATTGCAATTACCACTGCAAAAATGGCTACACCAACCAATGTCTTTTTTAAACTTGACGGATTTTTAATTAACCCGTTAATGATTGATATTACAGTTACTATTAAAAGTATTACTATAACTATTAACGCCACATTATATAATGGAGTTACAAAAGGAATGGTATCCTTAAGTGGTAAATCTAATGCTTCTTCTGCACCGTTTTCTAGCACTAGTGCATTAAGCCCTTTGCTCATAGTATAAAGTAATATCCCAGACACTACTCCAACTACCAAAACTAAATATGATACTATTTTTGAGATTTTCATGGTTTTCTTGTTTTTAAAAAAAGCCGACCGGTAGCCGGCTTTGTATGATAAAATTTACACTGTGCTTTTAGCAATACGCTATAAAGCATAGGCAACCATTACTTCTTTTTGTTAGCTACTAAAATATCGATTAAAGAGATAGAAGCATCTTCCATATCGTTTACGATAGAATCGATTTTAGCTACGATATAGTTGTAAAAAATCTGTAAGATAATAGCAACTACAAGTCCAAATACCGTTGTTAATAAGGCCACTTTAATACCTCCTGCAACTAACGAAGGATCCATATCACCAGCAGACTGAATCTTATCAAATGCCTGGATCATACCTATTACCGTTCCCATAAACCCTAACATCGGTGCTAATGCGATAAATAATGATAACCAAGAAACATTTTTCTCTAATTGTCCCATTTGTACTCCACCGTAAGCTACTACTGCTTTTTCAGCAGCTTCAATGCTTTCATCAGCTCGGTCTAAACCTTGGTAGTAGATAGAGGCAACAGGCCCTTTTGTATTTCTACAAACTTCTTTAGCTGCTTCTACACCACCTTCAGCAAGCGCATCGCTAACATTTTTTTGAAGTTTCTTTGAGTTAGAAGTAGAAAGATTTAAAAAGATAATTCTTTCTATGGCGATAGCTAATCCTAAGATTAAACAAATCAATACGATTCCCATAAATTCAGGCCCCCCTTGAATAAAACGATCTTTTAATTCTTGGTGGAAAGATGTTTTAACTACTGGCGCATTTGTAACTTCCTCCTGTACTACTTCAACCGCTGTAGATTCAACAGCAGCTTCTACTGTGTTAGCATTAGCAATGTTTGAAATCATCATTGCACCTGCGATAGCTAAAATTGAAAAAATTTTTTTCATCTGTTCAAGTCTTAAGATTTTTTAAGTTTAATTTTTGTTTGTAATATTTAAATTGAAACACCTGTTTATTGCACTTGTTACAATGACAGATTTCAAAAATACATCAACATTTTTTTTAACGGTAACAAATAAATAAAAATTTAATCGTTTTATAAAATAGATTTGCCTTTTTTACCCCATTTCTCCGCAATAATCTTTAAAAAATGCTTCTTTGAATTCTAAAACGTTCGTTTTGTGCGGATAAAGCCACGAAGCTTTTACAATTATTGCCTCCAAAGTCATGTCTTTTGCGGGTATTACATTAAGTGTATTTAAGGCACTACTAGTTTCATAAACTCCCTGAGACACCTGACCTTGAAAACATTGGGTTTTATTTATCACAATCCCTCCTTTTTTCACAAACCTTTGTAACAATGTCAACACCCAAGCAAACGAAGGCAAATTTCCAGAACCAAAGGATTGAATGACTACAATTTTCACTCGATCGTGTAATAAATAGGTAATATCTTCTTTGGTAAGTAAGGGATGCCAACTCAAAACTACAATACCGTTTTGCAAAAAATTTGAAGGGTATTTGACTTTATTTCTTTCAGAAGAACGATATGACGGATCAAATTTGCCTTTCTCGAATACAGGCAACGAGTTGGGGCTTCCAAAGGCATTAAGTTTCGAACTATGCACCTTAGTCGTTCTTGAAGCTAAAAATAATTTTTCATCAAAAAAAATTCCCACTTCATTAAAATACGCATTATCGCAACCATTTGCAATTGCAAAATTTACTGCTCCTAAAATATTTTTTTTAGCATCAGTTTCTTTATAAGTGATAGGAAATTGAGAACCTGTAAAAATTAATGGCTTACCGAACCCCTGAAGCATAAAACTACACGCAGTAGCTGAATAAGCCATCGTATCTGTACCATGTAAAACTACAAAAGTATCATACGCTGACTGATGTTCATATATCATATCCGCAATAGCCTGCCATGTTTTAAAAGTAGCATTGGAAGAATCAATAGGGACTTCAAATTGTAAAGGAGTAATATTTGCAGCTATATTATTTAGTTCAGGAATTTCTCGCAACAATAGAGTCATTGAAAAAGGTACCAAAGCCCCTAATTCAGTATTCTTTTGCATACCTACAGTTCCTCCTGTGTATATTAACAATATATTCTTCACCCCTTAAATTTATAGTTAAAATTTATACACCAAAAACTTGTTTTGAATTTTCTGTAGTCACTTTGGCTATTTCACTTAATGATAAATTATAAATACTTGAAAGTTTTTCAGCTATGTGAATTATGTAAGAAGGTTCATTTCTTTTGCCTCGAAAAGGAGTGGGTGCTAAATATGGTGCATCTGTCTCCAAAACAATCTGACTTAATGGGATTTCATGTAGAAATTTATCGATTTTTCCATTTTTAAATGTACTAACACCCCCTATACCTAATTTCATTTGATAGGAAATTGCTTTTTGTGCTTGCTCAAAATTTCCTGTAAAACAGTGAAAAATACCGCGTAAATCTTCGGCTTTGTTACTTTCTAAAACTTCAAAGACCTCATCAAACGCATCTCGACAATGAATATTTATTGGTAATTGCTTTTCTTTGGCCCATTGAATTTGAGTATTGAAAGCTTCTTGTTGTTGCGTTTTGAAGGATTTATCCCAATATAAATCCATTCCAATTTCACCAACAGCAAAAAAAGTTTCCTTATCAAGCATATCTTTTACGTGCGCAAGTTCTTCTTTGTAATTCTCTTGTACATGTGTTGGATGTAAACCCATCATTAAAAACACTTGCTCTGGATACATTTTTTTCACCTCAAACATGGCATCCGTGTGAGTGGAGTCAATAGCTGGAATAAAAAAACGCTTTACCCCTGAGTCTATGGCTCTTTGAATCATCGCTACACGGTCTTCATCAAATGCTTCACTATACAAGTGCGTATGCGTATCGGTTAAAATCATTTATTCTGAATTTAATACACAAATTAAACGATAAATTATCCTTTCATCGAAGAAATAGAAGAACATATTGACGAAAAATCTGAACAATATTTTAAAAATATTCTAGTTTTTAATACATAAGACACTTACAATGAAACTGATATCAAGAATTTTATATGCCGCTATTTTATGTTGCGGCAGTACCCTTTTCGCCCAGAAACCTGTACAACAGTACGGGAGGTTGCAAGTCAACGGCAGTCATGTGACTGCCAGCGACGGCAGCAAAATTAGCCTAGCAGGTACGAGTTTATTTTGGAGCAACGCAGGAAGCGATACATCTGACTTTTACAATACAGAAACTGTTACTTTTTTAAGCAACCAATGGGGAATAGGAGTGGTAAGAGCAGCTATGGGTGTTAAAGAATCATGGGATGAAGGCCGCGGTTATATTGACAGTCCTAATGCTCAAAAAACAAAAATCAAGAAAGTGATTGATGCTGCAATTGCCAACGATGTTTATGTTATTGTAGACTGGCATACCCACGAAGCTGAAAGATATGAAACTGAAGCTGTACAATTTTTTTCAGAAATTGCTGAAGAATATGGAACATACGACCACATCATTTATGAAGTCTACAACGAACCTATTGGTCAAAACTGGAACACTATTAAATCTTACTCCGAAACCGTAATTGATGCTATTCGAGAAAAAGATCCTGATAATTTAATCATTGTAGGAAGCAGAGAATGGTCTCAGCGTGTAGATGAAGCTGCCGCAAATCCAATTCAAGATGTCAATACTGCTTACACACTTCACTTTTATTCAGGCACACACAAACAATGGCTTCGAGACAGAGCTTTACAAGCAATGAATAGCGGTATTGCCATATTTGTAACCGAATGGGGTACAACCAATGCTGACGGAAATGGAGGCGTAGACACCGAGGAAACTGAGCGATGGATTAATTTCTTAAAAAACAACCATATCAGCCACGCCAACTGGAGCATTAGCGACAAAATCGAATCATCTAGCATCATTAAACAAGGCAAAGGAATAAGCGGACTAAGAAATGATGAACTATCTGATAGCGGAAGTTTAGTAAAAAATATAATTTTAGAACAACGCTCAACACTTAATGTAGATGATTTTAATTTTAAAAATAACACATTAAATGTCTATCCTAATCCTACAAGTGATTTTGTAACATTCCCAAAAAAACACCAAAACAATGAATTTTTAATTATCGATATTAACGGTAAAATTTTAGAGTTAGTCCGCCCACAAAAAAACACGATCAGCTTCTCTAAATACCCGACAGGCATTTATATTTTACAAGCACGCAACAATGGCGAAATAATTTCTAGCGAGCTTGTTTTGAAGAATTAATACTAGTGACGACTAATTAAAATTTCCTCACAAAAAAAGAGGCTGCCTAAAAAGCTGTAAATCCTCTAAACGAACATTGAGCGAAGCCGAAATGTGGTTTGATTATCAGTTCACCTACAGGTTTCGGCTAACACTCACTCTGCTACGCAAAGACTCCCGTCTTTGAGTAACACTAACATAATCTTTAACTAATGCTGCAAATACGATACAAGTTAAATTGAAAAAATTACCACTAGTGAAGAAGCACAAAGTCGTGAGACGTTTGCGCAGCTTTATTAATTATTGTTTTGACTTCGTAGAGCGGGCTAATATTTTAAAAATCAATCATAAACCAAAAAAGGGATCAAGTATTATTCTTGGGGACTGATAAAAATTATGCATATAATTTAGTTAGTCTGTAGAGGAAGAATTTTACATCTCTTACTCCCCTAAATTGGTTTCTAAATTCTTTGATTTTGGCATTGAAGGATTCGGCCGATGCATTGGTGCTTCTATTGTTAAAGTAATTCAGGATGTTTTCATAGTGGTTTTGTATGGTTCTAGCAATGGTGTTAAATGATTTGAAGCCTTCTTTTTCTACTTCATTGTACCAATGTGCTAACTTTAGTCTAGCTGTACTTTTATTAGTATTATTCTCGTAGATGTATTTTAGTTGTTGTGCTAGATTATAGGCTTTTTCGATATTAGGATACAATTTGAATAGTATACTAGCTCTCAACTTTTGAGAATTTGTCCATTTACTTTGAGTTTTGAATA
>JAHDEF010000264.1 GCA_020628975.1 Aquimarina sp.
ATATTGTTTGGCTAATTCTTCAGCCTGCATTTCCTGTTCTTCCATATTAGAAAGTTCGAGCAAATCACTTAAAGATTCTCTTAGCTTCCACAAGCCAACAATGGTTTTATCTGGTAAATAATTAATGGTATATAAAGGCATTTTCTTTTTTGTCTCTCCTTAAAATTAAATAGTATCACGACCATCTTACATAAAAAATCCATACTACTTTACACACTAATTACTTTTGCTAACCCATTCACTCAACTTCGTACTAATTGAAAAATGATGTGTGCCACCTGCTACATGATAAACGGCACGTCCATAGTCTATATGAAAACGTTTGATGTGTATGCCTCCTCCAAAAGAAATACCAGCCAAACTTCTTCTTGATTCAACACCTAATTCCTGTCGGCGTAAATGATTATAGCCAAAACGCAAACGCAATGCTTTTCCTAAGTACAATTCTCCTGCAAAATTAAGATGTCTAAATACCTTATCAAAAGTATGGTTTCCTGTATCCTCTTCTTCGCCCAAAAAATTAGTCGTTTGTTGGTTAGGATCATCATAGCGTATATCCCATTGGTGCAGATGATGTGCCGTAATAGATAAGCGCAAAGGAAGATATTTTAACCGTTTGGTAAAACCCAATTGTACATCAATAGGTAAACTTTCTTTTTCTCCATTATTGGTATAAGCCGAAAATTGTGTGCCTATATTCTTAGCTACTAAAGCCAAGCCCAATTCTTTTTCGGGATGATAATAACTCACACCAAAATCAGTTGCCAAACCCCAAGAGCGATAACTTTCAAAATTAGAGCTAATTAATTTAACATTTGCACCATAAGAAAAATAATTCCATTGTCTAGCTCCTCCCAAAATAAGCGCATACTCGCCCCCTGAAAAATCTCCTTGCACCTGTCCACTAGGATCAGTTAAGGCAAAATTTCCATAAGCCACATATTGCATGGCAATCCCAAAAGTAGCTAGGCTATCAATAGCCTTAGCATAAGCAGCATATCCATGATTAATACCTGCTAAATAGGCTACTGTATTTAAGCTTAAATGAGTATCCATTTGTGGATTATATAAGGCGGGATTTAAAGAGGATAGGCTCAAATCGTCATCCATAATAGCAATTTGATCCCCTCCAAAAGCGGTAATTCTTGCAGAAGGAGAAAGTTGCAAAAAATCGTAGGTATTTTCACCACCCAACTGTTGTGCTAATAACGAAGTACATGTTCCTAAGCACCACAAAATTCCAATAAAGAGTAAGCCTTTTTTCATCGGTTAATGGTTTTTCTAATGGAACGTGAAAGATAGTAAAAAAGTAGCTTTACGAGCTATAAAACAAGAATTTCATCCCTTTATTGTCATTAATTATTCCATTACCCAAATAACTAGGTACACATTTACTTCACCAAATCTACATATAAGCTTTCATGAGCACGCTTTTCCTGATCCATAGCCCCCAATTCTGCCACAAGAGACTGCCCAAAAGATTGTTTAATCACTTGACTAAATCCTACCTCTTTACAACAAATTTCTATAGTTTCAAAATCATAAAACCAACGGTGATGATGGAAGTGTTTAGTTGCCAGCGTATTAATAATTCCTCCATAACTCCTTACCAGCCAATATTTAGGTTTAGCAGTTTTGGTTCTCAAATTATTGTACTTTTCGAGATAAGGTTCAAAAAAAGCTTCGTCTCTCTCAACATATTTTTTAGCAAGCAGCTCTAAATCAGGCACAGAAAATCTAAACACCCCTCCCGGTTTTAGCACTCGTAAGCACTCTTTAAGAAAAAACTCTATTTTCGTAATTTTCAGATGCTCAAGAGTATGTTCAGAATAAAGATAGTGGAAAGTATCCTCTTTGAAGGGCTGTTTATGGTAAGCATTTAGGTAAATATCAGCCCTCGAATCGAACTTATCTGCATTTAGCCAACCCTCTTTATAGTTAGGACCACACCCAATGTGAAACTTAGGAATTGACGCATTACTTAAATATTTTTTGACAATAAAGGGTCGAGCAAAAACTAGTAATCGAGTTAGTTCGGAGGGTAATTTGTAGTTCATATACTTTAGATGATTCAATTGAACAGAAAAGTTGCATCTTTTTCAATAAAAAAAGCCGCTAACCCAATATAATTGGATTAACGGCTCAATAAGATAGGCGGCGACCTACTCTCCCACCCTCTCGGGCAGTACCATCGGCGCTGAAGGGCTTAACTTCTCTGTTCGGAATGGGAAGAGGTGGTTCCCCCTCGCTATAACCACCTTAAGCTCTTTGTACTATTTGTATTCTCCTATTTAACTAATGTACAGAGCTAATTGCGCTAAATCAGTATTTAACTAATATCTTTTAATATTTAGACATAGTAATGGGCAAATAAATAAGCAATCAATCAGTTAATACTATAACAGTATCAAATAAATATCATTTAAACTCTTCACTTTTGCCATAAAGAGTACATAACTATTATAAAATAGAAAAAAAGAAAGCTTACGGGTAATTAGTATTGCTCGGCTTTGATGTCTCCACC
>JAHDEF010000265.1 GCA_020628975.1 Aquimarina sp.
GACTTTAGTGAAGTATATGAGCATAAACCAAAAGAAATTCAAGAGTACGAAGGTTTGCTAAAAAGACGCAGTCGACTACCTTATTTAGAAAACACCTATCATGGTACTTTAGAGCAAGAAATTGCTAAAACAGATAGTTTAATTTTAGCTAAAAAAGCTTATATCAAAACCAATAAAATTCACTCTACTTACGAAGTTGGCCATATATTTAATTTATCTAAGGGCAATTCTAACAAAGTTTCTGAGCTTATCTTTTATCACTACCCTAATGGAAAAATTAAAGATGTTTCTACAAATTATAAGCTTGAATTAAGCGAAAAGCAATTAGCTTCTTATAATGCTTACTACTACCAACAACCAATTCATTATAATAATTCTGATGCTGATTTTCAATTTTATCAAAATGTAGAGTATCAGTTCAAGAAAGAAAGTAACAAAAGTGATTTTTTAAGTCAAGTTATTTTGATAATTGAAAATATTAAAGAAAATGGCACTTTAATAGCTGAAAAATTAATTCCATCGATTATTTATAGAAAATTTCCAAACAAAACTGCTGAGAAAATTACCATCACAAAAGCTAAACATGAAGGTTTTGCTTCAGACAGAACTACAAATGCTAGCTATCAAATAATCGTACAATTTAGTGATGGGCAAACTACAATCAATCTTGATGAATGGTTTAGGATCACAAACCAAGAGTAATTCTTTTCTGTATAAAGTAAGTAAGTTTTATTAACTTCGTCTGAAACTGAAAAGTAAAATCATGAAACAACCATTAGTACTTCCTAAAAAAGAAGGAGAAGATAAAGAGCTAGACGAATTAGTAAAGTTCTATAATGAGACATTAGGCTTTTGCCCAAATAGTGTAAAAACGATGCATCACCGTCCGAGAATTGCTTACGCTTTTATCGAAATGAATAAAGCTGTGATGGAAAACAAAGGACGTGTAACGAGTGCTTTAAAACGCTTAATTGGTTACATCAGCAGCCATGCAGCTGGATGCCGTTATTGCCAAGCACATACCATTAGAGCTGCAGAACGATATGGTGCAGAACAAGAGCAAATTGAAAACGTTTGGGAGTACAGAACACACCCTGCGTTTAATGAAGCAGAACGAGCTGCTTTAGATTTAGCTTTAGCTGCATCTAATATCCCAAATGGTGTAAATGATGAGATTTCTGAACGTATGCGTGAGCATTGGAATGAAGGTGAAATTGTAGAAATTTTAGGTGTTATTGCTTTGTTCGGATACCTAAACCGTTGGAATGACTCTATGGGTACACAAATTGAAGATGGTGCTGTAGAATCTGGCGAACAACTACTTGCTGAAAAAGACGGTTGGGATACTGGGAAACACTCTTATTAAGAGCTTAAAATAGTTTTTCAAAGCCTCATCAAAAGATGGGGCTTTTGTTTTATAGTAAAAAACTCACCTCAACAGAACAACCTCCACTCTTCTGTTTTTTTGTTTATCAGCTTCAGTAATTTCTTCTACTAAAGGAATTTCATTTGAGTGACCATAACACTTAATTCTTTTCTCTTCTACTCCTTTATATAAGAAGTATTTCTTAACTTTTAAAGTTCTATTCAACGATAAGTTGTAATCGCCAAAACAACAAACATGACCATGAATTTCTATTGACTTAAAATTAAAATCTTTAATACTATCTAAATGTTTTTTTAATTCAATAATAGATGTAGAGTTCAAATTGGCTGTACCAGGAATAAACTGAAAATTTATATCTAGCCTTTCAGATTCTACTATTTCTACAACTTCAATTAATTTTGAAACAATCAATACACATCTATTTTTCTCCAATTCTCCAAATTTTGATGTTTCACCTTCAAGGCTAATCTTTAAATCAGAACTAATTTGTGTTGTATCTATGTGAGATAATACACTTCGTGCCCTTAGCTCTGCCAAATCATTATTACGATCTTCGCTCCCTGTTGTATCCATAAAATCTATAATAGAAAGACTTGTTAAATTATCATCGGCTACCCATTCAAATTCATGATTTGGGATATGTGAATCTACATTAAAATAGACAATGGTTGTGTCTAAACTTTCTTGAGCAAGAAATGCATTAATAAAGAACAAAGTACAAGTGATTAAAGTTATTTTTTTCATAAATAGAGCAAATTTATTCGTTCAAATATTACATTATCAATAACATCAAGACGATGCATCCGTTACATGATTTTCATAAAATTATTCCATTATCCATGCCCCCTCTTCACTCAAATCAACAAACTCAAGTTTTTCTTTTTCTGCAAAATATTTCCACGCTTTAATCCTCTTATAAGAGTTGGAAGCATCAAAAATGAGGTACTTAAAATTGACCCTAGTAGTTAAATCTTGAATTTTGACTTTGGCATTATTGGCAAAAACAATAGCATCTACTTCTAATTTCTTATCAAGTGGCTTCAGTTTTAATTTATCATCAATCAATACAATTCGTTTATCCAAAAATTGAATAAAATGGTGGTTTCTATAAAAATATTCATCTTGAAAATTTA
>JAHDEF010000266.1 GCA_020628975.1 Aquimarina sp.
GCAAAGTGAAATATCAACTCAACAATAAGCATTCAATAGAACTGGTGCTGGCTAATCAAATAAATAGCCGTAAAGAGTTTGATGTAAGGAGAAGTGGAAGGTCAGACATACCCGCATTAAGCCTAACTCAAAATACTACTAATTTGGAAATGAAATATTGGGGCTTACTTGGCGAAAATTGGAAACTTAAAGTAGGCAACCAAAATATCATAACCGATAATACCAATAATCCTGAAACAGGTATTTTACCGCTAATACCCGATTATCGTTCGTTGAAAAGCGGATTGTTTGCCACGCTTTCAAAAAGAATACATAAAATACACCTTAACACAGGGCTTCGATACGATTATGAGTATCAAAATGTACTTACTATTAGTAGTAGTGTGCCGAGAGATATTGTACAGTTTGAAAATCAATTTCACAATATAACAAGCCTTTTGGCAGTCCAAATCAATTTATCTAAAATACAATCTGTTAGTTTAAGTACCGGCTATGCCATGAGAAATCCTGCTATAAATGAACGATATAGTAGTGGTTTACATCAAGGGGTAAGTGGTATTGAAGAGGGAGACGAACTAATTATTACAGAAAAAGCACTTAAAAATGTGTTGGAGTATAAATGTTTACCCAATGCCAATTTTTCTTTCAACGCATTGTTTTATCACCAACATTTTAAAGACTATATCTTTTTGAAACCTCAAGATGAAATTCGGGTAACTATTCGGGGGGCATTTCCTGTTTTTAAATACGAACAAACAGATGCGAATATATATGGGCTGGATATGTCCACGCAGTTTACTATTAATAATGTATTTTTTAGCCTTTTAAAATATAGTTACCTTAGAGGTAAGGATGTAACAAATGAACAACCACTTGTTTTTATGCCACCAAATAGTTTTTTTGGCAGTTTCACTTATCGAGCAAAAGAAACCCTGAAATTCTCTAAAAAGGTAACAATGGAAGAGCTTGAAATAGGTGTTAATAATAGGTTGGTTTTGCAACAAAAAAATATATTACCTACACAAGATTTTGTGTTGCCGCCCCCAACTTACAATCTTGTAGGCGCAAAAATTTCGACCAATATTATTTTGCCCAATAACAAAATTAGGTGTTTTATTAAGGCCGATAATCTACTCAATGCACGTTATAGAGACTATATGAATAGGCAGCGATACTTTGCAGATGATATTGGGCGAAGCTTCGTAATTGGTGTTAATGTAAAATTTTAGTATATGTAAAGTGTTGGTGTTGAGCTGAGTTGAAGTTGTTAGGTTAATTAGTTATAATAAAGCAAATGTTCCAAAACGCAAAAAAACGACAAAACCAAGCTCCATAGCGGTGGCGTTTTATACCCACCGTTATGGAGCGATGCTCGAAGAAATATAACTATTCAACCTGACGGTCTAGTTAGGTCGTCAGGCTTATTATTTATAATAAAGCAAGCGTCCCCAAACGCAAAAAACCTACAGAACTAAGCTCCATAGCGATGGCGTTTTATACCCATCGTTGTGGAGGGATGCTCGAAGAAATATAAATTTCAACCTGATGAGCTAAATACCTGCTACCGATTCAGCATTAGGCTGAATAGATAGGACTAACCAACAAAATCTCCATTATGCAATATCAAAAAAAAATAGAAAAAGCCATTAACTTACCAGCTAATGTGGCAACAGTATGGGAAAAATGGACAACAGCGGAAGGCTTGAAATCGTTTTTTGCTCCCGATTGTAAGATAGAGCTAAAAATAGGCGGTGCTTTCGAAATGTATTTTCTTTTAGATGCAGAGGAGGGCAGTAGAGGCAGTGAAAACTGTAAAATACTCAGCTTTTTGCCACAACAAATGCTTTCTTTTTCGTGGAATGCACCCCCACAATTTGCGGCTGTTAGAAATGGAGGAGAAGCAACTTGGATTGTATTGCAATTTATTGCCGAAAGCGAAACAAGCAGCCGTTTACAACTAACGCATTTAGGTTGGCAAATGGGCGAAGAATGGGAACAGGTATATGCCTATTTTGATAAAGCGTGGGATAAAGTGCTGCTTTGGCTTAAAGAGTGTTTAATTGCTCAATAGGTCCTTACCTTCAAGGCTTCGATTTTAGAAAGGACTTATTATTTTCCCTATTTTTAGGCCTAGATTTCCTTTTAGGTTTGATGATGATTTTGTCGTCCTTATTAATACGTAGATGCATCTCTGCCGTGCCTTGTGCTTTCACTTTCGCCTTAATAGCCGCTTCATCAAGCTCAATGCATACGGGTTCTAAATTGGCAATATAACCATCTAGTAATAGATTTTTCTTCTTACCAATCTCTTGTTCACTCAATAAATCTTGCAACAAGCAGCGCGCTTCATCTAATTTTTCATTTAGAGGGAAACGCAGCTTTTCGTTGATGGTTTTTACAAAACTCTTATGTTGTAACCAATTGGCCACATTAATCAACATATTACTCGTATTAATATCGAAATTGAAATTTTCTACATACAGCAGTTGGTTTTCAGGATCGTAGGCAGGAATG
>JAHDEF010000267.1 GCA_020628975.1 Aquimarina sp.
TTGCTGCTTCTAAATCTTTAATGAGTTGTTGTTGATGCTTTTCAGCTTTTTGGCGTTCGGTAATATCTCTGGATACTGCCATTAAATATCCTTTGTCATTTAAGTGAATGTATTTAACACTCACCTCTACAGGAAAAACCTCACCATTACTTCGTTCATTTTCGCCAATGATAAGCATACCATTAGGAAAGTCCTTAATTTCTTGCATGTGTTTTTCCCATGAGCCAGGCTCTTGGTAAAGCTTTTCAAAATCGCTTACACGAAGTTTTTGTAATTCTTCCACAGTATAGCCCAGTCGTTGTGCTGCTTCTTCATTGGCAAATACCATTTGTCCATCTTCGGTAGCAATTTGCAGGGCATCAATACTTTGGTTAATTAAATGTTGCACGAGTAAAAGCTCGCTTTCTACTTCTTTAATTCGGGTAGATTGATTGTTAATTAATTCGACAATTTCTAGTAGGTCATCATCATTTTTTATGCTATTTTCTTGAAACCCCAATTCTAAAGATTGTAAATTATCTAACGATTGCTTTAGTTTTGTTAATAGTGCTCGTTGTTTTACTGCTTCGTCTCTAAGTTGCTCATTGGCTTCGTGTAGTTCGTCAGAGCTAATATCCATAGCACGTTCTAAAAGTATCCTATCTTCTTCATAATGATCGTAGGATTTACTGATAGATTCCAGTAGCGGCAACATATTTTCAGGCACTTTATCCAAGCTTCCTAATGCCCGTTTAATTTGACGTTTTAATAATCTGTTCATAAAAAAATAAAAATATTCGTTACCATAGTTGGTAGGGAGTGAGTGAATAGTGTTTGTAGTGTAAAAAGCTAATTATTAAGTAGCTATATGAAAAGTTGTTTGTGTAGTATTAATAAGTACGGTTAAATAATAAGTTCGACATTTAGGTGCAGTTATTTTGGGCAGTCTATCCCAATTTTTCATCGGGGCATAAGGCACAAAAATGTAGTATATCCGTAAATAACAAGCGTAAACAGGGAAGTTATTATTTATCCGTTCCTTAGTCACTAAATCAATTTTCACTTAATAATGTAACGGTCATTGTTTGGTTGTGTAGTTCGCAATTTAATAAACCTGCAAATGGGGCAATTTCTCCATACGAATAAAAGCCTGTAATAGCAGTTGCGCCACCAATTACCTCCGCTACACCTTCTACTTCTTCTTCAATTAATTGGTCTAATACAATTTTTCGCCCTACACAACTTACCAATAAAGCCAGTTCAGGTTGGGCATTTTTAAGGCTAATTTTACCAGAGTTGGCAGCATCAGAAGCCCCTTCAATTAACTTATCGAAATTGGCTTTCATGAGTTGAACACTTGCTCCTTCAGGTACATCTCCTGCAAAGGTCATACTTTCTTGCTCTTCATCTATAGATAAAATAGTTCTAACTAAAGGTTTGGAATCTTGTTCTAATTGCATACTTAATGGAAACAATAAAGCAGAACTTGGTAAGCCTTTTGCTTTATCACCCAAATATTTTTTGTATAGACTTAAAGCTGATTTTCCATCTATTTCATACAATACATTACCTATTGATTTTGTTACTGTTCTTTTTGCTCCAAAGGAGTCCCAACCTCCAACAGAACCGTAGCCAATTTTTAGGGCATCACCATAAAAAGCAATTGCCACAATATTGCCTTCCGAAGGAGCAGCATTGTAGCCTACTAAGGTTTTTTCGAAACGTGCGCCATCACCTGCTAAACCACCTGTTGTGGTTACTTCTTTAGGTAAATAATCGTTAAAACCTTTAACCAATTCACTTCCATTTACTGCCTGACCATCAGAAATAACAAATACATGTCTGAGGCTTTGCTGATCGAAAGAGTTGGCTAAGTGTTTGCCTGCTTCGTAGCTATTGCTAAAATCACTACTTTTTACTTGTGAAATTTTATAGTTGGTTTGTTCAAAGGCTATGGCAGTAGTTACAATAGAATCGTCTTGTACTTGTGTGCCAATAATTTCGCCAGAGGTGGAGCTAAGAATAATATCACTATTAGGATAGAATTGACTGATTTCATTATATCGGCTTTCATTGGCTAATTGGAAACGATTACCAAAAGCAAATACAAGTTTGCGTTGTCCGTTTAATGAGTTTGTTTGAACGGTTGACCAGCCAGTATCAATAGTCCAGTTTTTTTGTTCTATTTTCATGGGTTAGTGAAGTTGAGATTGAGTTATTTAATGTATTAACTGTATCAAAATTTATACCAATAAAGACTTTTTTGTGACTTTTTTGGCATGGATAGCTGCGTAAAAAGGGAGGTATTTAATCCTTTTTTTTAGTTTTTTTATCGAAAAATAAAATAAATTAATAAAGTCAAATGGTGTAATAGTCTTTATACAAGTCTTTTTAGGAAAGCAGTAATGGCTATAGGTTAATAAGCCTGAATAGTTAGTAGTTTAGGGCAAAGATAAGAAATACTGACAAATAAAAGACATTTTTGACTAGCTTTTTGTTCAACATTTTTATTTTAATTAAATAGGT
>JAHDEF010000020.1:0-5979 GCA_020628975.1 Aquimarina sp.
CAATGTAATTGATAAAAACCATTCCACCTTTTATAGTTAAAGGAAGTATTAAAGACTAGGGTATTCTTTGGCGTAAATAGCACTTGTTTATCCAATGCTGCATCTTCTGCTACTGTGTAGGCATATTGTATTTTTGAATCTAAAGCAAAAGATTTCCATTGTTTTTGAAATGCTAGACTTCCTTCAAATCCATAATTTTCAGTAGCACTCAAATTAATTGGTGACCATATCGTTGATGAAATAGGTCGCCATACAATTTGATTTTTAGTCTTTATTAAATACGCAGTTGTTTCAAAAGAGAAATTTTTCCAAGTTGTTATTTGAGAAACCTCTCCTTGAATCGCTCTTTCTGGTAATAAATCGGAGTTTCCAATACCTCCCGATCCATTCCAATACAGATCATTGTATGTTGGCAATCGAAAACTATTGGATATCGATGTCTTGAATTCAAAAATTGGGTTTAACACATAGGAATTATCCCACGAAATCACCAATGGGTTTTGATTATTACTTTCATTCGTATGTATATCATCAAAATCTTGCCCTAATTCTTTTATCGCTCTACCTAAATCTTTAAATGAAAAACGATCTAAATCATTAATCTCTTGACGGAAATTAAAACTACTTTTCCAATGGCTTGTAAAACGGTATTGTGTTAAAATGGCTAAAGAAAGTCGCTTTCTAATTTCACGTTGGATATCACTTCCATTACCATTAGTGTAATCGAATTGTAAAATTGATTTCACTCTAAATTTTGAAGAAAACTGGAACTCGGTATCATGCTTAATAATCGTATTTGCAGCTTTACCATAACTAAAGGCATCTCTAATTTCTTTATCAGGAAAGAATCGATATTCCTCAAAAATATGTCCTAAACTTAGCGTCGACTTAAAACGATTTCCTAAATAAACCCATTGCAATAAGTTCCTGAGGTTATAATCTATATAGTCATCATCCGATTGCATGAATAAGCTAGCTGCAAACTCTCTTTTCCCTAAGTAACTATTGTGATATAACTTTAATAAATGCTTATCGTTTAGGAAAACTCCTGTATTTAAATTAAAACTATAATTCTCTAATTCGCCATTTTCGTTTCTTCTTCCACGTCCTCTTTTCCCTAAATATTTATAATCCTTTTTACTGAAGAATTGATCTACACTTGCATTCAATGAAAATTTTTCGCTTCCAGTAGAAAGTTTATAATTTGTAGATGAAGTAGTAAAACTTCCTAAAAAAGAAGAAATACGTTGAGAAAAATGCTTTTTAAAATTTAATTCAGAATTTAAACTAATCGTCCCTCCAATAGCACTACTCCCATAAGAAACTCCACCTCCTGTTCGTATTCCAACATTATCGTAATTTCTAACACTTAAAGCACTAAAATCCGTTTGACCGTTTAATTGTGAATTAATAGGAATTCCATTCCAAACTACGGAGGTTTGAGAAGCGCCTGTTCCTCTTAATCGAATAGAAGTCACTCCTCCAATACCATTTTCTCTAAAATAGGCAGTACTATTAAATCGCAATAAATTAACCAACGACGGATTGCTGAACAACTGACTTACAGAATCTTTAAAAACTTGCTTTTTAGCTCCCAGCGTATACTTCTTAAGTTTAACATCACTTAAGCGTACCTCATCTAACACTCTAATATTCTTAGATTGTGATAGTATGGTTAGCGCACACAAAAATAGCCCTACAAATATGTAAGTTGTTTTATTCATAATCTTCTGACCTTTTACCCGAAAGTCAACGATTTCATAGTTATCTTATGGATTATTCCATAAAAACATGGCTAAAGGCAGGTCTCCTGACTCGTGTATTACAACTTCGCCTTCCCGTTCCTGTCGTTCGGAACAGTGGCATTAGTATTGAAGTGTAACCATCTTGAATATTCAAGACTAAACTTACAGTTGCGGGAACAGTTCAAGAATTTAAAACAGTATTCTGAAATAGCACTTGATTCCCTTTTAATCTTTAATGCTAAAAACACTAAAGAACCTTAAAGCGGCGCAAATGTAGGCACAATATTTTCCTTGTTAAAGGAAAAACTTTTTTATTTCCTTTAGTCTTCTATCCAAACAAAGCATCTTTGTAGCATGATTTATTATATCTCAGGAGGTGAACGTTCAGGGAAAAGCAGCTACGCACAAGACTTAGCACTTACCCTAACCAACAGACCTATTTACGTTGCTACATCTCGTATTTGGGATGACAATTTTAAAGATCGTGTGCAACGCCACACCAATGATCGAGACCACAGGTGGACTACTATTGAAGAAGAAAAAGAAATTTCAAAACATCTAAAACCTGATCAAGTTTATGTAATCGATTGTGTTACCCTTTGGCTTACTAACTTTTATGTCGATACTAAAAATGATATCGAAGCATGTCTTAAACAAGCGAAACAACAATTCGACCTAATGAAAGCCTCGGGAGCTACGTTAATTATCATTTCTAACGAAATCGGTATGGGATTACATGCACAAACTGAAGTTGGAAGAAAATTTACAGAACTTCAAGGCTGGATCAATCAATACATCGCACAACAAGCTGACAAAGCTACTTTTATGGTCAGCGGTTTACCTTTAACATTAAAGTAATTATTACAAAAGTAACACCATATGGAAACCACATACTTCAATATTACTCCTGTCGACACTTCTATTTATGAAACCATACAACATAAAATCGATCATAAGACAAAACCTCTAGGGGCTTTAGGAGATTTAGAAAGTATAGCATTAAAAATCGGAGGTATCCAACATACTACAACTCCAAGTTTAGATAAACCTACCATCATTGTTTTTGCTGCAGACCATGGAATTTCTAAAGACAATGAGGTAAACGCTTACCCACAAGAGGTCACTACACAAATGGTGTATAATTTTCTTAATGGAGGCGCTGCCATCAACGTATTTTGCAAACAAAATGATATCGCTTTAAAAATTGTAGATGCTGGTGTTAATCACGATTTCAAAGAAGCCCCCAATCTTATTAATGCTAAAATTGATCTCGGAACTAAGAACATGGTGCACGAACCTGCCATGACAACAGATCAATACCAACAAGCCATCAAAAAAGGCGCTGAATTAGTTGAAAAAGAATTTAACAATGGTTGTAATACTATTGGTTTTGGTGAAATGGGAATTGGCAATACTTCATCTGCCGCATTATTAATGAGTGCCCTTACGGGCATTGATATTTCAGCATGTGTGGGGGCTGGGACAGGATTAGACCGCAATCGTATTGCCAACAAAGCAGCAATACTAAAAAAAGTACAGCAAAAACACTTCATTGATAATGCAGAAGACATCATGACTTCATTTGGGGGGTATGAAATCGCAATGATCGCTGGAGCTATTCTTAAGTCTAGTGAATTAAAAATGGTCACCCTTATCGATGGTTTCATCGTAACAGCGGCCTTGTTATTTGCCCAACATATCAATGAAAATGTATTGGATTATTCAATTATTTGTCATCAATCGGGAGAACAGGGACACCGTAAAATGCTAGAGCATTTAGAAAGGCATGCGGTTATTAATCTCGGTTTACGACTAGGAGAAGGTACTGGAGTTGCGATTGCCTACCCTATCATAAATGCGGCTGTAAATTTCTTAAATGAAATGGCAAGTTTTGAGAGTGCGGGAGTAAGTGGGAAGCAATAAGCTGTTGGCTAAAGCTATATTTTAAACTTTTAATCTAAAAGATGTTATCTTAATTCATTTCCAAAGAGCTAATTGCTAAAAGCTAATAGCCAAAGACTTAATACTATGAAAAAAGAAGTCCATATATTTTTTACAGCATTGATGTTTTTTACACGAATTCCGTGTCCTAAATGGGTGGATCACGACCCGACATATTTACAAAAAAGCAGTAAATACTTCCCTTTAATTGGATGGATTGTTGGTCTTATCGGTGCTTTCACTTTTTGGGCGACGCAATATATATTCCCTAAAGAAATCGCTTTGCTATTCAGTATGATTGCAACTGTATATGCTACTGGCGCTTTTCACGAAGATGGTTTTGCAGACGTATGTGATGGTTTTGGCGGCGGATGGACAAAAGATAAGATCTTAACCATTATGAAAGATTCTCGTTTGGGAACTTATGGTGTTATTGGGCTTATCAGTTTATTAGGAATGAAATTTTTAGCACTTAACAACCTTCCTAATGAAATCATTATGATCACTATAATTTCAGGACATGCACTCAGTAGATTTATAGCAACAACGCTTTTATACACCCATACATATGTACAAGACATTGATAAAAGCAAGGTTAAACCTTCTGCTAAAAATATGGAAACCTACCAGTTATTGATCGCTGGTTTTTTCGGAATAGTACCACTAGTACTCTTCCAGAATCCTTGGGTCTTTTTAGCCATCATCCCAGCCTATCTTTCAAAAGTATTTTTAGGAAGAAAATTTAAAAAATGGATTGGAGGACAAACAGGTGATTGTGCCGGAGCGGTTCAGCAACTAAGTGAAGTAGTTATTTATTTAAGCCTTTTAGCGTTATGGAAATTTATTTAATAAGACATACGACTCCCGATATTGAAAAAGGAATCTGTTATGGTCAAGCTGATATTTCAGTGACCGATACTTTTGAAACGGAATTATCTGAAATCGCAACACAATTAAAAGGCATTCATCCATCAGTTATTTATAGCAGTCCTTTACAACGATGCACCACATTGGCAAGGGCGTTACAAAAAGAATTTAAGAGAACTGAAGTACAGATCGATGTACGTTTAAAAGAAGTGGATTTTGGAAATTGGGAATTAAAACCTTGGGATGCGATTCCACAAGAAGAAATTAATCCTTGGATGAAAGACTTTGTCCATATCTCACCACCTAATGGGGAATCCTTCATACAATTACAAAAACGTATCCTTCATTTTTTTGAAGCATTACCTATCTTGTCGATCGATAAAAAAATATTCATTGTGGCTCACGCAGGACCCATACGTGCTTTTCTAGCTTCCATTTCTAACACTCCATTAAAAGATGCTTTTTCTATATCTTTAACTTACGGACAAATAGAAAAGGTTCTGTATAAAGATGGTACTTTTGTTTGGCAGAAATCTTAATTACATGACAAAGCAATTACTTGGTGTTATTTTCATCTTGACTCTTTTTTCTTCTTGTAAAAAGAAAACACCACAACCAACAAAAACAGAAGATCGCTTTGTTGCTATCCCTCTCAAATACGCAAAAGGATTTGGTCTTTTCAAAAATGCAGAAATTACACGTATTGATGTATATAATCCTTGGCCGAATGCTACCGATACGTTACGATTATTCTTTGCTCCTGGAAAAACATTAAAGAAAACATCAAAAACTATACAAACTCCCATAAAACGACTGATCGCTTGTTCAACCACCGATATCCCGTTACTAGAGGCTTTAGGTGAAGCGTCTAAACTTGTTGGTTTTCCTGAAACCGATTATATTTCTTCTAAAAAAACTAGAACATTAATCGATCAAAACTCAGTGCGAGAAATTGGTAGCTTAATGCATTTAAATACGGAAACTGTTTTAGATTTATCTCCAGACCTATTGATTGGGTTTAGTTCACAAAAAGAAAACAAATCTTTTCAATTATTAGAACGATCGGGAATTCCTATTTTAATGAATGGTTCTTGGTTAGAAAACCATCCTTTAGGACGTGCCGAATGGATAAAGGTATATGGAGTTTTATTCCATAAAGAAAAAGAAGCTGAAGCCGAATTTAACACTATAGAAAAAAAATATTTAGCCTTAAAACAACTAAGCCTACAAGCGACTAATATTCCTTCTGTCATTTCGGGAAACATGTATAAGGATGTTTGGTACATGCCTGCTGGCGAAAGCTATGCTGCGCAACTAATGCGAGATGCTAACACCAATTATTTATGGAAAAACTCAAAAGTTACTGGAAGCTTTGAGTTTTGAGTCGGTACTTGATAAAGGACAACAAGCCGAATATTGGATTGGA
>JAHDEF010000020.1:5989-15682 GCA_020628975.1 Aquimarina sp.
ATTATTTATGGAAAAACTCAAAAGGTACAGGAAGCCTTTCTTTAAGTTTTGAATCGGTACTTGACAAAGGACAACAAGCCGAATATTGGATTGGAGGAGGAAGTTTTGAAAGCATTGCTACGCTTACTGATTTCGAAGAGAAATACAACTTATTTGAAGCTACAAAACAGCATAATGTATTTTCTAAAGATTTAAAAAAGGGGGCAAAAAAAGGAATTTTGTATTATGAACAAGGGGCGCTACGTGCCGATTGGATCTTAGCAGATTTGATCTCTATTTTCCATCCAGAATTGCTTCCTAATCATCAATTCCATTTTTATCAGAAATTAAACTAATTGCAATATTCTAAAACCACATATCGATTTCCGATGGCATTCATTGCCTTATTTTTAGGGGTTATCATCGCCTTTGTACTAAATATAAGCTTAGGTTCTGTACAGATTCCAACCTTAAAAATAGTACATACTTTATTTGGTTTAGAAACACTAAAACCCAGCTGGGAGCATATTATTTGGAGTTATCGTTTACCCAAAGCTACGACTGCTATTCTTGTAGGGAGTGGATTAGGAGTTTCTGGATTATTGATGCAAACTTTATTTCGAAACCCATTAGCAGGGCCTTATGTGCTGGGGTTAAGCTCTGGCGCCAGTCTTGGGGTCGCCCTTTGCATTATGGGGGCTTCCGTATTTTCTAGTTTAGAATGGCTGCTCACTCAAAAATGGAGCTATGCCATTAGTGCTAGTTTAGGGAGTTTTGTAGTGCTTTTAGCAGTACTTTTAGTAGCTTCAAAAGTACAAGATGCTATGGCTATTTTAATCATTGGTCTTATGTTCGCTAGCATGACCTCTGGTGTGGTTAGTATTCTATCCTATTTTGCTTCGGCCGATAGTTTACAACAATATATCTTTTGGGGATTGGGGAGTTTAGGAAACCTCTCTTGGAAAGAAGTACAATTTTTTAGCATCATTTATTTTGCGGGTATCACATTAAGTATTGCTTCTATTAAAGCGCTGAATGGGCTACAACTTGGGGAGGTATACGCAAAAAGCTTAGGCCATTCTATCCGTAAAAACCGATTCCTAATCATTGCTGCCACGAGTTTGCTTTGTGGTGTTATTACTGCTTTTTCTGGCCCTATCGCTTTTATTGGCTTAGCTGTACCACATCTTACGAGACAACTTTTTAATAGTTCGAATCACAAAACACTACTACCCGCAGTGATATTGGTTGGTAGTATTTTAATGTTGCTATGCGATACTATTGCTCAACTACCCAATAGTGACCTTGTGTTACCCATAAACGCCGTAACGGCAATTATTGGAGCACCTATTGTGATATATCTTTTGGTGAAACGAAAAAAAATGATGTTTTAATATGGAAAATACCGCTTTCAACATCATCGATCTCAACCTTGGGTATCCTAATAAAAAAGGAGAAGAGGTTATTTTAAAAAACCTCAATTTCAACATTCCGAAAGGAAGCTTAATCGCATTAATCGGTGCTAACGGATCTGGAAAATCGACTTTACTCCGTAGTCTTGCCAAACAACAAGCTCCTCTTTCGGGTACTATCGAAGTAGATCAAAAAAAACAAACTGATTATTCGTCTTTATCATGGGCGCAAAAAGTAGCTTGGGTACATACTGAAAATAACCTTTCACAAAGTTTATCTTTAGAAGAATTAGTCAGTCTAGGAAGGCAACCCTATACCAATTGGCTAGATCGTTTACATCAACAAGATATTGACACGGTAGCAAAAGCAATGCACTTTACCGAGGTAGAACACCTATCTCAAAAAAAGTGTTTCGAGCTTAGTGACGGGCAACTACAACGGGCATTGATATCACGTGCCATTGCACAGGACACGGATATTATTTTATTGGACGAACCTACTACACATTTGGATATCCATCATAAAGTAAATACGTTATCATTACTTCAGGAACTGTGTACCACTTTAGACAAAACAATTCTTTTCTCTACCCATGAAATTGAATTAGCTTTACAGGTGTGTCATTCATTTTTATGTATCCACAACGGAAAGGTTGATTTATGCTCTAAATCTGAAATAATTGAAAGTGACATTTTGAATGTGATCTTTAAACACTCATCTTTGTATTTCGATGCTCGACAAGAGCGTTTTATTTTTAAATAAATTTTCATGCAGCAACACGAAATTTGGTTAATCATCGCCGCTTTTGGGGGTATTCTCCTTGGGTATATCTTAGGAACAGTTATCAAAGGGCTTCGCCAAAAGAATAGGGTAATTGATCTTGAAGCTACAATCAATAATACCAAGAACCAAATAGCAAGCTTAGAAAAAAGCCTTTTAGAAAACGAACATCGTTATAGAGAAGAGAAAAAAGCCTTTCAAGAAGAAGCCAAACAAAAAGAATTACAACTCATCGATGAACGTGAACACCTTCGAGGAGAAAAAGATTTTTTAAATGTAGAATTAACACGTCGTAATGCTGATTTTGAAAATCTAAAACAGCGCAGTGATGAGCAAAAGGAAGAAGTAAATCAACTTCAAACGAAATTCACTAAAGAATTCGAAAACCTTGCGAATAAGATTCTTGATGAAAAATCTTCCAAATTCACAGAACAGAATAAAGAAAACATCAAAAACATCTTAAGTCCGCTTCAAGAGCGCATTACCACTTTCGAGAAAAAAGTAGAAGAAACACATAAGGAAAGTATCATTACACATGCTTCTTTAAAACAACAAATAGTTGGACTTAAAGATTTAAACGAGCAAATGAGTAAAGAAGCCACTAACCTTACTCGTGCTTTAAAAGGTGATAACAAAGCCCAAGGAAATTGGGGTGAATTGGTATTAGAGCGTGTCTTAGAAAAATCGGGATTAGAAAAAGATCGCGAATATTTTGTACAGCAAAGTTTTACTCGTGAAGATGGTAGTCGCGCTATGCCTGATGTTATTATTCATTTACCAGACGGGAAAAGGATTATCATTGACAGTAAAGTAACACTGGTAGCGTATGAGCGTTTTGTTAATGAAGAGGATGATCAATTAAAAGAAGTCTACCTAAAAGAACATATCGCTTCTCTTAAAAAACACGTCGAACAGCTGTCTAGTAAAAGCTACCAAGACATTTATGATGTGCAATCATTAGATTTCGTGTTGCTCTTTGTCCCTATCGAAACAGCATTTGCTATTGCAATAAATACCGAAAACAACATTTACAATCAAGCTTTTGAAAAGAATATTGTTATCGTTACTCCTTCTACGCTTTTAGCCACATTACGTACTATTGATACTATGTGGAATAACGAAAAACAACAACGTAATGCGTTGGAAATTGCAAAACAAGCAGGCTCTCTTTATGATAAGTTTGAAGGGTTAATGAAAGACCTTATGGGTATTGGAAAGAAGATCGACGATACCAAAAAAGACTACTCCGCTGCCATGAATAAATTAGTAGATGGCCGAGGGAATCTGGTAAATAGTGTTGAAAAACTCAAGAAAATGGGAGCCAAAGCTAAAAAGGCATTGCCTGAAGTTATTCTAAATCGCGCTAATCAAAATGATGAAAATTAATAATAGTGCTGAAATCTAACTAAATAACATTACTAAGTTTATTTATGTTTCAAGTGTAATCTTTTTATCCCTAAAATAATTATCAAAAAGGTCACTAATATCGAATTTAGTGAAGGCCGTAAAAAGATCATTAATTAAAAGAAAATTAGTGACACGCAAGTATGAGTAACATCGCTGCAGTAGATATAAAGCTTCTAAAATTAAAATATACGCCCTAAAATTTGCTTTCTCCTAACCGTAATGGTTAATAGATAACCGCTATATTTGTTAGAAACTGTTTAAGCAATGAAGAAAGTTCTTTTTCTAATCATTTCAGTATTTCTACTAATATATGCTGTGTATTTTGCGGGTGTATACTATTTGACCTTTAGTGAAGGTACACGTAGTGGTGAATTGATAAAATTCAGTAAAAAAGGCGTGTTTTTTAAAACCTATGAGGGGGAAATTAGCCAAGGAATTTCAGGAGCGCAAATTTTTCAATTTTCTGTAGAAGATGGAGAAAAACAAGTAGTTCAAAAACTAGAAGAATTCCAAGGAAAATATGTAAAACTAACTTACAAAGAACGCTATGCTACTTTCCCTTGGTTAGGAGATACTAAATATTTTATTTCTAAGGTAGAACGAGAAAGTTCACCACATTTCAACAAAGAGTAAAACACTTATTTTTCAGGAATTACTACCTTGAAAATCTTGTAATTCAGAACAAACGATTCGCTATTATTGTGCACCCAAAGCTATAATATGACATATAAACACCCCGAAGATTCACATATTACAATAACTGAATTAATGTTACCCTCACATTCCAATTTTAGCGGAAAAATACACGGGGGTTACATTTTAAATCTAATGGATCAAATAGCTTTCGCTTGCGCTTCAAAATACTCTGGCAATTACGCTGTAACGGCAAGTGTTGACAAAGTAGATTTTTTAAAACCTATTGAAGTTGGAGAGCTTGTAACCATGAAAGCTGCGGTAAATTATGTTGGCCGCTCGTCGATGGTTGTAGGTGTTCGGGTTGAGGCTGAAAACATTAAAACAGGCGAAATTAAACATTGTAATTCCTCTTTTTTCACCATGGTAGCTCGTGACGATAATGGAAAATCTATGCAAGTGCCTGGGTTGATTTTAAACGACACCCAAGCCGTGAGAAGATTTGTTAGAAGTGCTATAAGACAAGTACAAGGAAAAGAGCGCCGCGCTAAATTTAAACAAGACAGCTTTAAAATTGACGAACATTTAGAATTGCTAAAAAATTATAACATTAAATTAGAATTATAAGTTTATGCGAATTCGTGTTATAGTTACCATTATCCTTTCACAATTCGCTTGTACATCTGTTTGGTTTGCTGCTAACGCTGTAATCCCCGAATTAGCTGGAACATGGAATATTCCCTTAGACAGTATTGGTATTTTTACTTCTGCCACCCAATTCGGATTTATCTTAGGAACACTTGCATTGGCGTTATTTGGTATCGCTGATAAATTTTCACCATCAAAAGTATTTTTACTGTGCGGACTACTAGCTGCCGGAAGCAACTGGGCGTTATTACTACCAAATCTTAATATTTATAGTATCACTTTTTTTAGAGGAATTACAGGTATTGCATTAGCTGGCGTTTATCCTATCGGTATCAAATTAGCCTCTGATTACTACCAAAATGGACTAGGAAGAGCTTTAGGTTTTCTCGTCGGGATGCTCGTTTTAGGCACTGCTATTCCGCATTTTTTCAATTATATTTCCCTTGAAGATAGCCTAAAAGACGTCATACAATTAACCAGTGGATTAGCTGCTTTCGGAGCATTATTAGTTGGTTTTACAGTACCTAAAGGACCATATCATATCGTTTCTAATCAGAAATTTGATTTATCTAAAATCGCAATTGCTTTTAAAAATAGTTCTTTTCGAAAAGCAGCATTTGGGTATTTTGGGCATATGTGGGAACTATATACATTTTGGGCATTCGTTCCTATTATCATTAAACTGTATAATCAAACAAACCATACAAATTTATCTATCTCTTTTTGGTCGTTTGTCGTTATTGGCATCGGTGCATTTTCGTGTATATACGGAGGTTTTTTGGCTTTAAAATACTCAAGTCAGTGGGTGGCAAAATACAGTTTATCCATTTCTATGATTTGTTGTTTACTTTGCCCATTTGCTTTTTTTACTCCATCAATTATTTTTATTGTTTTTATGTTGATTTGGGGAATGATGGTTATTGCTGATTCACCTCAATTTTCGACCTTAGTCGCTCAATCAGCTCCTGCAGCTGTGAAAGGCACCGCTATTACTTTAGTGAATTGTATTGGGTACGCTTTAACGATTGTCAGTATTCAACTTACGGAGTATTCAATACATTTATATAACTATTGGGGATTCTTATTACTTTCTATAGGGCCTATCTTAGGTTTTTTATACTTTCAAAAAAAATTAAATTAAACACTTAACTAAAACGCAAAACAATGAAAAAGTTAATTTTATTACTTGCTTCAGGATTAACATTAATGGCTACTTCTTGCAAAAAGAAAGAAGCTCCTAAACAGAAAGAAACAACAACTGTAGCAAAAGATGGATACCAGGTATCTTCTACAGGAAGTGAAGTATATTGGACAGGTTACAAATTCACAGAGAAAAAAGGGGTCAAAGGAAAATTTAAAACGATCAATGTAACAAATGCACCAGTCGCTACTACGGCACTTGGAGCTTTCGATGGGGTTGAATTTTCTATTCCAACAAGTAGTGTATGGAGTGATAATGCCATTAGAGATGGTAAACTAAAAGAATTGTTCTTTGGCTATATGGATAACACTGAGCTTTTAACAGGAACATTTAACACAAAAGGTTCTGAAATCGTTCTAAACTTAAAAATGAATGGACAATCAAAAGAAATTCCTTTGAAGCACACGATCAAAGATCGACATGTTAAATTAGAAGGATCTTTGAATATGCTTGAATTTGGAGCTGTAAAAGCTTATAATTCTATCCACAAAGCTTGTGAAGTACTACATACTGGTGCTGATGGCGTAAGTAAAACTTGGGAAGATGTGTCTATCGAAGCTTTGGTTTTTTTAAAGAAAGCTTAATTTATTTTTGAAATTTTAAGAACTAAAAAAACGTACATAAGTACGTTTTTTTAGTTTATACTTCTTTAATTGAAAAAAGGTGGTATATTTGCAATCCGAAATCGGAATTCGGGGTATAGCGTAGCCCGGTTATCGCGCCTGCTTTGGGAGCAGGAGGTCGCAGGTTCGAATCCTGCTACCCCGACAAAAAACCTTTATAGTTTTGCTATAAAGGTTTTTTTATGCCTTGATTTTTGAGGTTAATGAAAAACCTACAACGATATAGTTCAAATTTGTTAGAATTATTTCAATTTTAACGGATATTTATACTTTTTATCTAATATTAACAATTTTAACACCTCTATACTTAAACTTCATTTATTTTTATTGACCACTAAATCAATAATTTATAATGAAACTAATCAAAACTACATTTGTATTACTGCACTTTACACTCTCATTTCAACTAATTTTAGCTCAAACATCTACGAATGTAGATATCAATCTGAATATGGAACATTCTGTTGAAGGTGTATCTGATTTTGGACGTGAACGACACATGACCATACATGCTACACCTACAGAAACCGATTGGAACGGCGAAGAAGATAAATTAGATTATTTGATAAACGACTTAGGGGTGTTTTTTGGAAGAGAAACAGGTTCTGCTACTTGGAAAATGCAAGGTGTTGAAGAAGACCCTAATCGACCAAACTACCCTAATGAAGCACAAATGATTACCCATAGTAATGGACTAAAACAATGGGAATCTTCTGACCTATTTATAGCTAGAGAACAGTACCAAAATAAAACAGAAAACATGATCATGGGAATTAATGATTTTAGTCCCATGTATGCTAACCTTTCTTGGTTCGAAGGCTTCGGTAAAGGAAAGGACGGTTGGTTTGTCAAAGATGTTGATGCTGCGGCTGAATGGGTTTCATTATATCTTGATCACTACTTTGCTAAAACACCTGGCGACTTAGGCTACGAGCTTCCCAAATATTGGGAATGTTATAACGAACCTGACATGAACTTCATGAATCCTCAATTCGGAATGATCGTTTCTAGCCTTGAAAAAAACTGGGAATACCATAAACTTGTGGCTCAAGAAGTACGTAACAGACTTGGGGATAAAGCCCCGCTTATAGGAGGAATGACTCAGGGTCAACATGATTTTTTTAAGCCTGATGGTATACCGACTAGATGGGACGGAGCATTTTGGTATGACAATTCAAGTGAGGAAGCTAAACTGCTTTATGACAATATGCTTTCGGGTGTTGAAGGATGGCCAAAAGCTTGGGATAGACGTACCGATAGCTGGTGGCAATGGGATTATTTATGGCAAGGATTTATTGATTATGCAGGTGAAGACATGGATTTCTACGGAGTTCATATCTACGACTGGCCAGCAACTACTAAACAACAATCGACTATTCGATCAGGTGGACACACCGAAGCAATGCTTGACCAGTTAGAATGGTATGATAATTTTAAATTCGGAAATAAAAAAGATATTGTTTTATCAGAATTTGGGGCTGTAGCTAGAGATTATATTCTTTCATTACCCGCACGACGACGAGACTGGGAATTCATAAAGCCTTTTAACCAAATGTTTATGCAATTTCTTGAAAGACCTTCTCATGTTGTGATGAGTATGCCTTTTGCTCCAACCAAAGCCGTATGGGGAGCTATTCCCCACAACGATGGTAGTGTTGAGCGTTATGATGGTGCAACTCTATTTGACCCTATCGGAAACTGGACAGGTAGCACTAACCCTTGGACTATCAATGAACCTTCTGGGGGTTGGGACTGGAGTGCCCTTATATACTATTTTGAACTATGGAAAGATGTTGATGGCACACGAATTGACACTAAATCAAACAATTTAGATATTCAAGTAGATGCATATGTAAACAACAATCATGTGTATATTATATTAAATAACACCGATGATCAAATTGAAAATATTAATTTAAATACTTTCAATACTGCAACAAGTAATTCGATTGAAAAAGTTGAAATGCGTCATCTTTTCTTTAATCCTGATTTGGGTACACAGGGGGAGCCTGACATTTCTGTAGCGACATTAAACACACCACCCTCGCAGTTGACTTTAAAACCTAATTCTACTATAGTGTTAGATTATACTTACGAAAATCCAGTGATTATTGATAAATCATCACAAGAAACTAAGTATATGTCAGAGCCTCTTACTACCGCTAAAAACTCTCGCGGCACTCAATTATGTCGTTTAGTAGGAAATGCCGATTTTACAACTACCGTTAAAAATGTTGAAAAACCAGAACATGGTGAAGCTATGGTAAGAATAGGAGGTTTCTTTTACAATCCAACTGATGCTGGCGACAATAGAAGCATCAAAGTATTATCTCTTCTAGTAAACGGAAATGAAGTAATTACTGAAAGTCCTATGCTTCTTAACCCTAGAGGGCATGTTGCCAGTGTATTTGGTGGAGGATGGTTTGGAGTTTTAGAAATTGAAGTTCCCATTGAATTCTTAAATGATGGCGATAATACTATTTATTTTAGAAGACAACAAAACGCTGACTTTACAACAGTAATGCTACAAGTTTGGGATATGGATCAAGAACCTGGCCGAACTGAAAATAATGATATAGCAGTAAATAATATATCATTAGGAAGTGATGCAGAATCTTTAATGAATGGAAATCAATTAGCCATAGTTCCTTTATTTACTCCCGAAAACACCTCTAATAAAGGTCTAATATGGTCATCATCTGACACTAATGTTGCCAAGGTCGATGAAAACGGTATTGTTACAGCAATTGCAGATTCCGGTGTCACTGTCATTACAGCAACTAGCGTGTCATCATCAAGTATTTTTGCAACCAAAACCATAACCGCAATTCCATTTGAAGATACTGAATTTACTAGTATTGAGATTTTAGAAGGAAATACCATAACAGTTGATCAATACGTAAATACACCATTAAATTTACAATTTACACCAAACCTGGAAGCAACTCCTAATTCAAGCCCTACTATCGAATGGTTGTCTAGCGATGAAGATGTGGTCAGCATACTCCC
>JAHDEF010000021.1 GCA_020628975.1 Aquimarina sp.
TTTTTTAGGTAATAGGTGATCGTTGTTAGTTGTTAGTTGTTAGTTGTTAGTTGTTAGTTGTTAGTTGTTGGTTGTTGGTTGTTGGTTGTTGGTTGTTCGGTAACAGGAAAGGAGTTATTTATTTATTTATTGTTATTTTAAAGATGAATAATGAGAATATGTATCTCTTCTAACCTAAAATACCATTAGCTACAGCCTATCAACCAATAACCTTTGATTCTATTTTTTCAAAAAAACCTATTAAGTTCGAAGTTCTTTTAAATTGAATTTTATAATATCGTTGGTAGCTTTCTGTGCTAATTTATTTATGGCTGTTTCACTTAGCTGTAACACTCGAGGGTATCCTCCGGTAACTTGACAATCGCGCATAAGCACTATTAATTTACCCGATGGAGTTAATTGAACAGTGCCCGGTAGTACAGCAGAGGTTAACATTGAAGGGAATTCATTTTCTAAAGTCTCAGTTAACTGATACCCCATTCTACTATTATTTGGCGAAATACTAAATTGGGTTGTTGTCAATTTTTCTTTTTGGATACTGGACAACAAATAAAATTCAGGCCCTCTATAACATTCTAGTTTTATTGAATTAAAATGATTAAAGTTTACTTTAACTCTAGCAAATCCTTCTTCTTTAATATTATCCATAAATATTACTGGTAACGTCATTCCTTTTTTTACTCTATTGGATTTAGTAATGCCCTGGTACTGACTTTTGCTTCTTAAAACAGTTTGCGTTTGAAAACCATTTTGAACTGCTAAGTAAGTTCTAATTCCATAGTTTCGTTTTCCGAAAGACATTACATCATTTGCTTTAACATGAATTCTTTTATTTAAAGGAATTGGATTTTTATTTAATGTTGGAGAAAAATCGGCTCCTGATATACATATTATTGTATCTATTGTAAACTGTATTTCACAACGACCATAGGGTATTTCTAATACAGATGTATTTGCCTTGTTATTCAATAACAGATTAGCAAGCGTTGCTGAATACATATCCATAGCTCCTGATGTCGGAACACCGATGCTTCGGAATCCTTTTCGACCCAAATCTTGAATTGACACTCCAAAAGATGTTGACAAAAATTTAAGCATCAATTAATGTATTAGACAGATTAAACAAACCTGCATCTATATCATCTTCTAGATTTTTATATACTTCTAAAGAAATAGGTATAAATTGTATTCGATCACCTGGCTTGGCAAAGCAAGGGTTTTCTTTTTCTACATCAAAAAAAGAAATGGGTGTCTTCCCTATAATATTCCAACCGCCAGCGCTTTCTATCGGGTAAATTCCTGTTTGAGAACCACCTATTGCTAGAGCTCCTTGGGGTACAGATAATCTTGGTGTCGCTTTTCTTGGAAATTTTAAACGTTCATCCAAACCTCCCAAATACAAAAAACCTGGTAGAAAGCCTATAAAGTATACGGTATACAAAGTTTGTGAATGTATTTTAATGAGCTTCTGCATAGATAAATTTAGACTAGTAGCTAATTCTTTTAAATCAAAACCAAAAAACTCATCATAACAAACAGGTATTTTCCATAATGTGGAAACATCTTCTTCTTTAATTTTATTTTCTGTAAAGCAGGAATTTATAAGGTGTATTTCTTTCTTGTAATCATTAATTCTTTCCTTATACATTAATGTTAATGAATGATAAGCAATAACTACATCTTCTATTACATCAGGAAAATTAGACAATAGCAATTTTTTAAGTTGATAGATTTCACTAATGATCCTTAAATCAATTGTAGCTTCCCACTCCATTAAAATAGCTCGTTCTCCAAAAGGTTTATATACTAGATCTTTAAGCAATTGTAATTCCATTTTGGGTTAATGATCGATGAATCTGTTTTACAATATTAATGGCTGCTTCATTATCGCCGTGCACGCAACAGGTTTCTGCTTTTATCGGCATTAATTTATTTGATATGGTAAGCACCTGTTGATCTAAGACCATAGTAGAAATGTGTTTTACTACCTTTGCTAAATCACTAATTACAGCATTTTTATTACTGCGAGAAACTAATCTTAAATCATCATTATAATTACGATCTGCAAAAACTTCATACTTAATTAGTAATGCTTCTTCTTTGGCTACTTGCTCTATGATTGAATTGTATGGCACATACAATATTACTTCAGGAGCTATCTTCTTTACTGCTTTTACAATAACTTTAGCAATAGCTTTATCCACAACAGATAGATTATATAATGCTCCATGTACTTTGATATGATGTAAATGACCTCCTAAAAGACGTAAGCGTTCTTGTAATAATTCTATTTGCTGTATCAAACTTTGTCCTAATGCTTCTAATGAGATGTTCATTATTTGCCTTCCAAAATTTTTTCGGTCAGGGAAAGAAGGGTGTGCACCAATATTTACTTCATACTGCTGCGCTAATGCAATCACTTGATCTATAGTTGCTACATCGCCAGCATGAGAGCCACAAGCAATATTGCATGATGAAATGTAAGGCATTAACAATGCTTCATTATTGACTCCTTCTCCTACATCACAATTGATATCTATAATAGGCATTCGAATACGTTAAAAATGAAATGAAAATCAGTAATTAGTAATGCTATGTGCGTTTTCGTCATTCGTTGCTTGACAAGGAATCTCACCTTACTCATTTTTATATCCTTAGTGAGATCCTGAAACAAGTTTAAGATGACACAGCCCATATAGTTAGTGATTACGATTATTCAATAAAATTAATTTTAAGAATACTCTTAAATTTTCCAGCAAAAATAAATAATACTTATCCTACCTAGTAAGTCATTAAAAAAATCATAGCTTTTATAAAAAGCTGTAATCATTAAGAATTAGTGACACGCCATTTAAAAATTATTTTAAAGTTTCAATAAAGACTTAACAACGACCATCAAATTAAAACATCAACTTCAACTGAACTTTATCTGACACAGAAACTCCTTTAAGTTTTGCTGGCTGCCACTTAGGACTCGACTTTATAATTGATTTTAATTCTTTTCTAATTGTTTTATCTAAAGTCGTATCAAATTTAACTTGATACAAATTTCCGAATTCACTTACCCAAAAAGATATATTTATAGTAGCTTTTTCTTTGATGAGCTTTTCCATAATATTTGGATTGAGATTTTGTTTAACCCATTCCTTAAAATTAATAGTAGAACCATTGAACGGAATAGTATTAACATCTGGGGTGGTATCTTTATTTCTAATAATTCGCTCTAGTTCTTGCTTCTTTTCTATTCTATTTATTTTTTCATTTGCTTTAACTTCACTTGCTACCGATATATCTATTGTTTCCTTGGCAGAAGATAAAGATTGAGGTTTTTCTATTCTTTGATTAGAACCAGTCGCAGATGATATCTCAGTTATAATTTCTGGAACTTCTTTTTCTTCTTCTTCGATATTAGAAAAACTAGGTGCCTCTTCCAGAATTTCTTCTAAATTACTATCTACTGTAGGAACAACTGTTTTTTCAATGACTACTGGAGGTTTGGGAGCTGATCGATATACTTTTCTTTTACTATCAACTACGGTTTCTTCCATTTCCTCAAATGCTACATCACTAGTGATATCAACTTCTTTAGTGCGATCGACAAAATGTGGCTGTTTTTTTTCTTCCTCTATTTCTGTATTTACGATTTCATGTGGCTCCTCCAAATTTTGATATCCGTTAAACCACCATATAGAAAAACCAACTAACACTAATAAGGATGCTGCGATTGGGTAATAAAATAAAGGAATAATGCGTTTTCTTTTTTCTGTCCGAAATTTTATTTGAGTGCTTAACCTTTTTATATCATTTTCTAAAACATCTGTTTCTATAGTTTCAAATCCATCTAAAGCATCTTGTAGAAAAGGATCATCCAAAGCTTCTTTTTCGAATGTATGACGTTCCTTATTTGAAAAGTTTCCTTTTAAATATTCAAGAATACGTTGATATGTATTTTTTAACTGTCTCACTTATTTTTCAACTGTTCTTCTATACAGATTTTTAGATTTCGTTTTCCGTTTTGCAAGTTGCTTTTTACTTTTTTCTCTTCAACATTTAAGGCTATTGCAATTTCTTCGTAACACTTTTCTTCGTAAAAAAAAGCCGTCACACATTGCTTTTGCAATTGCTTTAAATTCTCTAAACATGCTTTTAATATTTCTTCTTTAACATCTAATATAGCATTCGACTCATCTATAGGGTGCACTACAGCGGTGTTTTCCATAAAAATTTCTGAAGAAAAGGTAACTACTTTTGATTTTTGAGTATTTGCGCTACGTAATTGCATTAAGCAATAATTTCTAGTTACTCCATAAAGCCAACTTTTAAATCGATCTATTTTGTGTTTTGGAATTTCTTTGATAAGCACTTCAAAAATTTGCATAACAGCATCTTGACTTTTTTCACGCTGTTTTAAATATTTTAAACATACTCCATAAACTAAAGGCATATAGCGCTGATAAAGTATTCCTAGAACTTCTAGGTCTTCATTTATAACGAAATGCATTACTAGCACTTCATCTTCTTCTATTTGTAAATGCTTTAAGTTTTGCTTCACATAAGGGAAGATAGTTCTTTTTTGAGATATCGAGTATTGGGTGTCGGGTGTCGGGTGTCAGCAATTATACATTTCTTTTTTCATCTCAAAATATTAAAATCCATTATTCTGAAGATAACATAAACGATACCTAAAGCCTTATAGCTTAGAAAAAATAAAAAAATTTATGGAATTTGAGAATGCTTCGCATCCTATTAGTAAAACGTATTCATTTAAATCTAAAATATTATGAAAAATATGTATGTATTATTTAGCCTTCTTTGCTTTTTAGGTATGCAAAGCCAAACGATGAAAATTTCAGGAACAGTGACAGGAGATGGACTTGTGTTGCCAAGTGTTGTAGTTACAGTAGAAGGTAAATCGCAAAGTACGCAATCAGACTTTCTTGGGAAATATTCCATTGAAGCTTATAAAGGAGCAACGCTTGTGTATAGCGCTGCAGGTTTTGAAACCAAAAAAATTATGGTGGAGGAAAAATTAATAATTGATATTGATTTAGAAGTAACTGTATCTTCATTAGACGAAATAGTAGTTGTCGACTACCATCCTTCCCCTTTAAAAAACAAAAGACCTACTCCTCCAAAAATAAAGCGTTATGAAAGTAAAATTCATGCAGAATATGAAGCTGTAGCAGATATAGCTTATCCTGCACATAGCCAAGCTCCAAGTATAACTTCTTCTAACTGCTACCAATGTCCCACCCAAAAATTTTCGCATGACAATGAAGATTATGCTCAAATACAAGAAAGTGGATACAAAAATCCATTACAAACACCTCTTTCTACCTTTTCTATTGATGTGGATGCGGCTTCTTACAGTAATATGCGACGTTTTTTAATGAATGGCGAACAACCGCCTAAAGATGCTATTCGTATTGAAGAACTGATTAATTACTTTAATTATGAATACAAGAAACCTACAAATGAACATCCCTTTTCGATAAATCAAGAATTATCGTATTGCCCTTGGAATTCAAAAAATTTTTTATTGCATTTAGGTATCCAAGGAAAAACTATTGATACCGAAAACGCTCCTGCAAACAATTTAGTTTTCTTAATTGATGTTTCAGGATCAATGGGTGACACTAATAAATTACCATTATTGAAAAAGGCTTTTAAATTATTGGTGAATCAAATGCGTAAAAAAGATCGCGTGGCTATAGTTGTATATGCAGGAAATTCAGGTTTAGTGCTTAAATCTACTTCAGGAGCTTATAAAGAAAAAATACTAAATGCACTTGAGCGCCTAAACTCGGGAGGTAGCACAGCTGGTGGTGCTGGTTTACAATTGGCTTATAAAGTGGCTAAAGATAATTTTATTAAAAATGGAAACAACCGTATCATTTTAGCTACTGATGGCGATTTTAATGTTGGGGCTTCTTCAAATAGTAATATCGAAGACTTAATTGTAGCCCATAGAGATCAAGATATTTTTATTTCAGTAACTGGTTTTGGAATGGGAAATTATAAAGATTCTAAAATGGAAATTATCGCTGATAAAGGAAATGGAAACTATGCTTACATCGATAATTTACTAGAAGCTCAAAAAGTTTTTGTGCAAGAATTTGGTGGAACGCTACATACTATTGCTAAAGATGTAAAAATTCAAGTAGAATTTAACCCAAACCATGTGGAAAGTTATCGCTTGGTAGGGTATGAAAACCGTAAACTTAATGCTGAAGATTTTGACAACGATAAGAAAGACGCAGGTGAACTTGGTGCCGGACATACGGTAACTGCCTTGTACGAAATAGTACCCAAAAACCCTGAAGCTACTACTGCTGCTTTATTAAAATATCAAACTCTTGCTAAACCCTCGGGCATTTATGATGCGGAGCTAGCTACTGTTAAGTTTCGATACAAAACACCGAAGGGTACGGAAAGCACCTTGATTACTACTCCTATTTTTAAAAATATCTCATCATTGACAGAAACGTCTGAAAACTTTCGATTTTCTAGTGCTGTTGCTGCTTTTGGAATGTTGTTAAGAAAATCAGAACATCTTAAAGATTTTTCTTTTGATAACATAAAATCCTTAGCAAATACTAGCAAGTCAAACGACACATTTGGCTATCGAGCTGAATTTGTTCGCTTAATAGATTTAGCTGAGAATTTATAAGCGACTTAAATTCAAACAAAATTTATTGTTTTTAAAGAAATACCCGAATATACTTCAATCAAATATATTCGGGTTTTTACTGTAGCTACTTTACAATAAGTTTTTCCGTATTTGTACCGTTTCGAACAAAATAAACACCTGACTGAAAACTTGAAATATCCAACAACACTTGGAGTTGATCTGTAGATTTTACATAAATAATTTTTCCAACTACATCAACTATAGTTACTAAACTCCCTTGAAGTCCACTTATAGTAACCCATTCGTTTAAAGAAGGATTTGGATATATTTTTAGTGTTGATTTTTGTATAATTTTCTCAATTTGTTTATTGGCAACTATACTCCACTCAAATGTTTCCCAACCTCTATCTTCGCTTCCTTTGGGGAAAATTTTAGTATTATCAATATTCCATGCTGCACGCAACCATTTTTTCACCGTATAACTGTAAAAAGCGACTTTGCCTTCTCCTTTGTTTTCCCAACGAAATCGCTCCCAACCCCTTGAACTAATACCTTGGGCACGTATTGCACTATTGGTATTAGCACCATTAGATTGTACATATTTATTATTTTTTAATGAAAATAAGGCCACGCCCCCATTTGGGTGTCGGTCAACACGAAATTGTTCCCAAACACCTACTCTTGTTCTATTGGCAACTAACTCATTATTGTTTTCTACAGTTACATAGCGCTTATCTCCTCCTGATTTTTTTAATGAAATAATTTTACCATATGGAATATCACCAGTAGTCGCATTATTTGAGGAATTTCCTTCAATAACACTAACTTGATCCATGTGTAAAAATCTGTTATTCCCTCGTAACTGAATTCTAACAACTCGACCAGATGCATTAATTTGATAGGTACTTCCATTAGCACTTGGTTGCCCTGACACAAAAACCGACTTCACTTGACTTCCGCCTCTAGTTTCATAAATGCGTATATCAAAATTTTGCAAACGATTTTGACAACAATCGCCTCTGTTCCATATCTTGACTTCCTTGATGTTTTTTATACTTCCTAGATCTACCTCCCACCAAGGGTTGTTTTCTTTTTGGGTATGATTGAATGTACTTTCATTTCCATCTACTACTTTTTCTGCCCCAGTACTTGAAGCATAAGTACTTGATTGAAATGTAGATTTGCCACGAGCCAAATCAGTAATATTATTCGAGTCAGAATCTTGGTTGTCATCAGGAGTTGGTGGCGGTGTAGAATTTTCTGCATTTAATACGAAAGGATAAAAAGTATTTCCTCGTGGTGGATTATTATTTAATAATCTTGGCTCTTTATATTGGTCGAATACAAAAACTTTACTACTACTCGAAAAATCAGCTGAACTTCCGCGCCCACTAGTTACATTGTTAAAAACAATATTATTATTCCCTGGCTTATCATGACCGAACCTAGCGCCACCTGATGCAAAAGCGCCCCACGACCTCCAACGCTCACTTTTAATTGTATTCCCTTCAATTAAATTGAATCCATCATCGCCATTGTGGAAATTAACATCTACTTCGAAATCACAAGCTATAACTACATTATATTTGGCTCCATTCTGAATTGCAAAATGTCGTATACGCCTTACTTTTTCATTGACAATTAAATTATAATCGCCTTTTATATCGTAATAGCCGTTTCCACCTCCACCTTTGTTAAAACAAGCATCAATAAAATTCTTTCGGAATGTATTGTGGTTTGCACTGATCTCAAATGGATCAGTACCTGAATTTTTGAAATTACAATTATCTACCCAACAGTTTTTAGTACCTCTGTCCATCTTCAAAAAAGAAACATACATATTACGTTCTCCTGCTGGATTATTGCCAAAACAGCGATCGCCACAGAATTGATTTAACGGTACATTTCTATCATCATAAAGTGTTATTGATTTTGGTGGAATATACTCGAAGCTTAAATCTTCTAAAGCAGATCTTGAAACATTTCTAAATTCTAAAGCGGTACGAGATCTGTTTCCATCGGAACGAAGCACAACTCGTAATAGCACCTCATTCTTATTTTCGCCACGAAGTATAACATTCGACTTCATTTTTATAGGCTTATCAATAGTATACGTCCCATTTTTCAGGAAGATTACAGATGGGTTACCAGAAGTATTTAATGCATCAATAGCCCTTTGAATACCGTCAGAATTTGTGGGGCTTATTTGGCGTTGCACGCTTACATTAGAGCGGTAAGGTATTCCACCTTCAACTCCTGCTTTTTGCCATTCACGCATAAATGGATATGCATTATCAAATTTTGAGTTATCAAATGTCATACCTTGATCTCCTATTTGTTGTGCATTGACAAAAATAAATAGATTTAAAAACAAGAAGATTACCAAATATCGTCTGACGATTTTTAGTGTTTTATTAAAGACTTTCATAATAAATTAGTTGTTCTAAATACAACCACATGATAGCCTAATTATTATATAACAAAAAGACTATTTGTTATAAACCTATTATTTGTCGATATATGACCAATTTATGATACAGGCAAACACGAGAAAATTAGAGATCTTAAATATTTTGCTATAAAAATAATAGCATTAATTTATTTGAATTAACACGAAAAGTTGTGGACAAGCAAAGTCACCGTCATTTCCACGTAGGTGGAATCCCCCTAAACTAAATTTATTATTTTCCATTTTAAAGAATATTTTACAATTCCTAGTGAAGGAGACTCCACTATAATTTTTCAAAAATTCGTGGAATGACAAACTAAAAAAAAGAATTTCTCACAATTTTCTGGATTGATCCATTTATTTACATGCTTATCAACATCTTTCAAGTTTAGAAATCCAAACATAATCCATAAAAAAAGCTCCAGTTCAAATGAATTGGAGCTTTATAAATTATTGAGTTTAGAATAACTATTTAAGCGTTTTCTTAACTGCAACCTCTTGGAAGGCTTCTATAATATCACCTTCTTTTATATCATTGTAGTTCTTGATTTGCATACCACAATCGTATCCTTTAGCTACTTCCTTAACATCGTCTTTAAAACGTTTCAAGGCAGCTAACTCACCAGTATAAATTACAACACTTTCGCGGATTAAGCGAATTTGGTTGTTTCTAAAGATCTTACCTGTAAGCACCATACAACCAGCAATCGTACCAATTTTTGAAATCTTGAACGTTTGGCGTATTTCGGCAGTACCCGTAATTTCTTCTTTCATTTCTGGCGACAACATACCTTCCATTGCATCTTTCAGGTCATTAATTGCGTCATAGATAATAGAATACGTACGGATATCGATTTCTTCCTTATCAGCAACCATTCTTGCATTACCTGCTGGTCTTACATTAAATCCGATAATAATAGCATCAGATGCAGAAGCTAATAATACATCACTTTCTGTAATAGCACCAACTGCTTTATGGATAATATTTACATGAATTTCATCGGTAGATAACTTCTGGAATGAGTCTGTTAATGCCTCTACAGAACCATCCACATCTCCTTTTAGGATAATGTTTAATTCTTTAAAGTCACCTAGTGCAATACGACGACCAATTTCATCAAGTGTAATATGACGTTGTGTTCGCACCGATTGTTCACGATGTAATTGAGAACGTTTTGAAGCGATATCTTTTGCTTCTCTTTCATCTTCCATTACATTAAACTTATCACCTGCTTGTGGAGCACCATCTAAACCTAGTACTGAAACTGGTGTTGAAGGTCCTGCTTCTTTAACACGTTTACCGCGTTCATCGTGCATGGCTTTTACCTTACCACTGTTTTTTCCAGCTAATAAGTAATCTCCAACTTTTAAAGTTCCTGATTGTACTAAAACTGTTGAAACGTAACCTCTACCTTTATCTAAGAATGCTTCTACTACGGTACCTGTTGCAGCTCTGTCAGGATTTGCTTTTAATTCTAAAATTTCAGCTTCTAACAATACTTTTTCAAGTAATTCTTTAACTCCTAAACCTGTTTTAGCAGAAATATCATGAGATTGTATGCTACCACCCCATTCTTCTACTAGCAAGTTCATAGCAGCTAGTTTCGTTTTAATATTGTCAGGATTCGCTGTTGGCTTATCGATCTTGTTAATTGCAAATATTATAGGTACGCCAGCTGCTTGCGCATGACTGATCGCTTCTTTAGTTTGCGGCATAATATCATCATCCGCAGCAATTACAATTATAGCAATATCTGTTACTTGAGCTCCACGTGCACGCATAGCAGTAAAGGCTTCGTGACCCGGTGTATCTAAGAAAGCAATTTTTTGGCCGCTTTCTAACTGAACTCCATAAGCCCCGATATGCTGCGTGATACCACCACTTTCTCCTGCAATTACATTTTCTTCACGAATGTAATCTAGTAAGGAAGTTTTACCGTGATCTACGTGACCCATTACCGTAACAATAGGAGCACGAGAAGATAAATCTTCAGGAGCATCTTCTACCTCTTCAATAGCTTGTTCTAAATCGGCAGTTACAAAATCAACTGTATATCCAAATTCTTCAGCTACAATACTTAAAGTTTCAGCATCCAAACGTTGGTTCATAGTTACCATCATCCCCAATGACATACATGCAGAGATAATTTGTGTAACGCCAACATCCATCATGGTTGCCACCTCACTTACTGTAACAAATTCGGTTACTTTTAATACTTTGCTTTCCGCTTCTTGAGCTGCTAAATCGCTTTCTGATTTTTGACGGTGTTGATCCCTTTTATCTCGACGATATTTAGCTCCTTTTTTACCTTTAGAAGATTTACCCTGTAATTTTTCTAAAGTTTCACGTACTTGTCTCTGTACTTCTTCTTCTGTTGGTTCCTCTTTAACGACAGGAGTTCTACCTCTGCCACCTCGAGCACCACCACGGTTATTATTTCTGTTTCCACCGCGAGCTCCACCTTGTCCATTTCCTCGGTTAGGATTTGCCCCACCTTGACCAGGCTTACTAATTCGCTTACGCTTCTTTTTATCGGCAGATTGCTTGTCGTCTTTTTTCTTTTCAGGTTTCTTAAACTTACTTAAGTCAATTTTTTGACCTGTAAAGTTAGGACCGTCAAGCTTTTTATATTGTGTTTTTACTTTTTCCGATTCTACAACACCATCTGCTGTTTCTGTTTTTTGAACGTCAACTTTTGCTGCTGGAGTAGCGGGAGCAGGAATATCATTGTTTTCGACTTTAATGTCTTTTGCCTCTGGTGCAGCTTCTTGCTTAGGAGCTTCCTTTTTTGGGGTAGCTTGCTCTAATTCAGCTTTACCTTTGATTTTTAATTCCTGACGCTTTGGTCGGTTAGAAATCACAACAGGCTCTTCAGATTCCTGGGCAGTAGGAGTTTCTTGTGCTGGAGGCGTTGGCTCTTTTTTCTGCTCTTTTGGAGCTTCTTGTTTTTCATCAGGTTGCTTAGCCTCTGGTGCAGGTGTTGCGCCTTTATCTAAATCAATTTTACCCACTTGCTTTGGCCCAGAAAGTTTTGCACGACCACGTAATACGTCATTTTCGTGTTCTTTCTTACGCTTCTCGGCTTGCTCGGTTTCTATTTGTTTACGAATCGCTTCTTTCTCTTTACGAGTTTCTTCTCTTCGCTCTTTTGAAGCCGCAAGTTTAGACTTATCTGTCTGAAATTCATCAGTCAATAAGTTGTAAATTTCCTGAGAAATTTTTGTGGTTGGTCTTGCTTCAATCTCATGACCTTTGGAATTCAAGTATTCCACTGCCCTGTCAAGTGAGATATTGAATTCACGCAATACCTTGTTTAATCTTATGTTGTTTGTTCCAGCCATAAACGCCTTGTAGTATTCTACTTATATTCTCGTTGAGCTTTATTGCTCTTTTTTTGCTAAACCTACACTAAGCTTAGTCTTCAAATTCCGCTCTTAAAACGCGAAGCACATCTTCTATAGTTTCTGCTTCTAAATCGGTTCTTTTCACCAAGTCGTTAGCATCATAATCTAACACACTTTTTGCGGTATCTAAACCAATTTTACTAAATTCTGCAATAATCCAGGCTTCTATTTCATCTGAAAATTCTGTTAACTCAACATCCTCTTCAACGCCTTCACGGAACACGTCAATTTCGTAACCCGTTAACATTCCTGCTAAACGAATATTGTGTCCTCCTCTACCAATTGCTTTTGAAACCTCTTCGGGTTTAAGCATTACTTCGGCACGTTTTCCTTCTTCATCAATTTTGACAGAAGTTACACGAGCTGGACTTAATGCACGAGTTATATACAATTGTAAATTATTAGTGTAGTTGATAACGTCGATGTTTTCGTTTCCTAATTCACGAACAATACCGTGAATACGAGAACCTTTAACCCCAACACAAGCACCAACAGGATCAATACGATCATCGTAAGATTCTACCGCTACTTTTGCTTTATCACCAGGTACACGAACTACATTTTTAATGGTAATTAATCCGTCGAAAACTTCAGGAATTTCTTGCTCAAATAATTTCTCTAAAAACAACGGAGCTGTTCTCGACATAATTATTGTTGGCTTTGTTCCCTTCAATTCTACACTTTCAATTACTCCCCTTACATTTTCTCCTTTTCTAAAGAAATCAGAAGGGATTTGTTTGTCTTTTGGCAAAATAACCTCATTACCATCATCGTCTAACAAAATTACTGCTCTATGACGAATATGATGAACTTCAGCCGTATAAATTTCACCTTCTAACTCTTTAAATTGTTTATACAGGTTTGTATTGTCGTGTTCGTGAATTTTTGCAATTAGATTTTGACGTAATGCTAATATAGCACGACGACCAAGATCAATTAATTTTACTTCTTCCGAAACATCTTCACCTACTTCAAAATCAGGCTCTATTTTTCGAGCTTCTGTTATTGCAATTTCCTGATTTTCATCTTCAACTTCACCATCGTCAACTACCACACGATTTCTCCATATTTCTAAATCTCCTTTATCGGGATTTACAATAATATCGAAGTTATCGTCTGATCCGTATTTTTTCTTCAACGCACTTCTAAATGTCTCTTCCAAGATAGACATCAACGTTACACGGTCAATAGACTTATCATCTTTGAATTCCGAAAACGAATCAATCAGCGCTAGATTTTCCATACTAAGTGTTAATTAAATTTTATAACCACGTTCGCTTTTTTCACTTCGCTAAATGGTATTGAGTGTACTTTCTCTACAGTTATTTTACCTTTCCCTACAGGTTTGGGTTCACGAGCTTTCCATTTCAACGAAAATTCGTTTTCGTTTACCTTAGTTAATTCTCCTTCAAAATCTTCGTTAGCAATTGTTTTAACTGCTAAAGTTCTACCTAGATTTTTTTTGTATTGTCTTTGGTGTACTAAACCTTCAGTTACTCCTGCCGACATTACTTGTAAAGCAAAATCTTCTTCTTCTCTATCTAAATTATGTTCTATAGCTCGACTGAATGCTATGCAATCATCTACTAAAACTCCGTTATCACCATCAATAATGACTTCGATGGTATTACTTGGTTTTATTTGGCAACTAATCAAAAAGAAATCAGGTCTTTCTGCTAATGCATTTTCAAGTAATTCGTGAACTTTTTTTTCGAACATAATAACCTATAAAAAGAGGGGACTTTTCGTCCCCTCGTCTAATGTCATTTATTAAAACGTTGCAAATGTAGTTAATTTCTAAAGAACTTTAAAATTGTTTTACCGACTATATTTTTTGTTTGAGGTTGGGGATTATTTTGCAGTAGACACTAAAGAAGGTTTTATCAATATTTCCTTTTCAGTATCATAGTTATAGCCCTTTATTTTATCGAAAAGAATTACTTGCTTTAAATCATCAACATAGTCTACTAGCAGCGTTTCTGTATGATCAAAATCCCCAAAAGTAACATAAACCTCTTGATTACTAAGCTTTAGTTTAAATTTATCACCTTCTACAAGAACAACCTCCCAAAGCATAGATGCTAAGGGTATATTTTGTGACTTTTGAGTCACCAGCTTTTCTCTATCAATGGTATTTGACGACAAGAATTCATTATTGACTACATTTTTAATGGCGTAAAGATTGTTTTCTTTTAGCTCAAAGAGCCAAAATTGCTTTTTCCATCGAGTAGTAAAAAAGCCATCCCTAACCACATTATTATCTTCAGCCCTGACAAAAAGAGCTCTTTGAGGCTTACTCGCTAATTTGATTGCAAATATTTGCTGATGTAAGTTTACGTCTTCTGATAAGTTTTGAGCGTTTAGCATAAAGCATCCCGCACATAATATTAACAGTAAATGTAGTTTTTTGAAATAATTTTTCATGACCTCGTAAATTAGTAAAACTTTGTTTTCTACTAATTTCTTGAAAAGAATTCAAGTAACCGAAAATCATCTATCAACTACCTAAATAATAGGTATCTATATAATTCATGTAAGAAAACTACAACTAATAAAATTTATCGGACTTATTAAAATGTTATTATTGGAGAAACTTTGAAGTTTTTAACGAAGAAAAATCATCATTTGGGTAGACCCCAGATGACAATAAAAAAATGTACTTATGTATAATCAGCAAAAATATATACCGTGACATCATTCCTTACTGAACAAGAAATCTCATCCTGTTGATTTTTATACACTCAATGAGATCCTGAAATAAGTTCAAAATGAAGCAACTCTCATTATTAGTAATTGCGGATATTCAAAAAAAATAAAAAGACAACTATTATTAACCTTAGTTAAGTTAAGTTACGTCATTCTTTACTCAATCAAGGATCACTTTCTAAATTATCAAAATGCATAATTAAACCTTAGATTCCTTTAACTTTTTCAAGTTATATATTCATTTTTCCTAAAATGCATCCCTGTCCAATCTTTGTTTATAGGCATCATATCTATCAGCTCTAGATTATAATCGCCTAAAATTTTCCATGGATACTCAGC
>JAHDEF010000022.1 GCA_020628975.1 Aquimarina sp.
TTTGATTATCAGCTCATCTACAGGCTTCGACTATCGCTCAGCCTTCGTTAACATTACTTTTAGACAACCTCGTTATTAAGGATAAAAAATCAGCAAAATGAGATTCCTTGTTAAATAAGAAATGACGGAATTTCAGTAATTACAGATATTCATACCGTTTATTCTGGAAATATTATTTTGAAACAATCATAGATAAAAATTTATCTAAATCAGGCATAATTACAATACGAGTTCTTCGATTTAAAGCTCTGTTTTCTCTAGAACTATTTTCTACTAAAGGATCGTAAGAACTTCTTCCTGAAGCAATCAATTGTTCGGGTTTTACATTGTATTTATTTTGTAATAATCGAACGATAGAAGTAGCGCGTTTTACACTCAAATCCCAATTATCTTCAAGAATATCTGTTTTAATACTTCTTGAATCGGTATGACCTTCGATCATAACATTTACACTAGGTTCAGAATTAATGACATCCGATAGCTGCTGAAGCAAACCATAAGCTTTCGAGCTTACCCGGTAACTTCCCGTATTAAATAATAAATCATCCGACACGTTAATCATTACCACCGTTTCATCAACTTCAATATTAATGCCTTCGGTACTTTCTAAACCACTTACTAAGTTTTTGTTAAGTACCAAATTAATAGAATCATTTAATGTTTTAGCTTGTGCTACTTCGTTGGGATCCATAGCGGCAATTTGCTGATTGATTTGTTCTAAGTTAACTACTGAAATTGGCGCCTTACTGCCTTTAAGCATACTTAATTTATTTTGGCTTTCTTTCGTTAAACTTGCGTTTGCTGACTTAAGGCTGTTAACTTTAGTATTAAAATCTTCTACTCTAGCCTCTATTCTTTGGTATTTACTTTCTAGAGCTTCTTTTTCTAATAAAGTTTTAGATAGGGAACTTTGGGTTTGATTAAAATCATCTTGTAATGCGATAAATTTCTTTTTAGAAACACAAGATGTTAACGTAATTACAACCCCTAAGCTTACAACAATTCTTTTCATGGTTTTTGTTTTGTGTTATGCCATTAAAACAGCTTAATCGCTAAATTTATTGTGATTGTTTGAGCTATTTTATTTTCTTACAACATAAAACTTCAATGTTTTCAAGGAATTACTTAACATTTTTAACAATATTTTAATCACCATTCTTACACACAAAACCCTTTATATTTGCAAAAAAATAGATTTTGGAGAAAATTGATTTGGTAAAACAGCTCAACACCTCACCCTTACAAGCGAGTCTTAATACGGCTATACATCGAGCAGAAAATACACATGCCTTAAATATGGTAGGCTCGGGGCTTTCATTTGCTTTAGGGAGTAGTTACAGCAAAAATGAAAATACCCAAATTCTGATTTGTAATGATAAGGAAGCTGCAGCTTATTATTTTAATGACTTACAGCGTATTCTTGGTGAAAAAGAAGTACTATTCTTTCCCTCAAGTTATCGAAGACCTTATCAAATAGAAGAAATTGACAATGCCAACGTGTTACTGCGTGCCGAGGTACTAAACAAAATAAGCCAAGCTACCTCGAAGCAACTTATTATTAGCTATCCTAATGCACTTTTTGAAAAAATAGTTTCTCAAAAAACTATTGAAGAAAAAACGCTGAACATTAAAATTGGAGATAAATTAAGTCTTGATTTTGTTAACGAAGTGCTTTTCGAATATGAATTTAAGCGCGTAGATTTTGTTACGGAACCTGGTGAATTTTCGGTTCGAGGTGGCATTATTGATATTTTTTCTTTTAGTAATGACAATCCTTATCGCATTGAATTTTTTGGTGATGAAGTCGATAGTATTCGAACTTTTGATATAGAAACACAGCTATCTCTTGAAAAAGTGAAGCATATCAGTATTATTCCAAATATTGAGCAAAAAACCACAGCCGAAAATCGTATTCCCTTTTTCAAAGCACTTAAAAATAATAGTGTTTTTTGGCTACAACACACTGATTTATTAATTGATGAATTAGATAAATTATTTGAGAAAGCTACGGATGCTTTTAAAAAATTAGATAGCAAAATTAAACGTGGCGCCCCTAAAGACCTGTTTATTGATGGCACTGTTGCTAAGGAACAATTATTTAGTTTTTCGAATGTTCAATTAAATGCAAGCTATTACAAATTGAATGATCGTGAGCTTGCCAAAATCGATTTCCAACAAAAACCACAACCATCATTTAATAAACAGTTCGAGCTTTTAATTGATGATCTTAATAAAAATCATAAAAATGGCTACACGAATCTTATTTGTTGTGTAAGCGAGCAACAAGCGCAACGTTTTCACGATATTTTTGAAGATATGGAAACGGGTGAAATACACTACAAAACTGTAGTTATTTCTCTATATCAAGGCTTTATTGACAGTAGTAGTAAACTCGTTTGCTATACGGATCATCAAATATTTGAACGTTACCACAAATTTCAATTAAAAAGTGGTTACGCAAAAAAACAAGCGATTACAATAAAAGAATTAACCAATCTTGATGTAGGTGATTATATTACCCATATAGATCACGGAATTGGAAAATTTGCTGGCTTAAAGAAAATTGATGTTGAAGGTAAAAAGCAAGAAGCTATTAAATTAGTTTACGGAGAAGGTGATATTTTGTATTTAAGTATTCATGCCTTACATAAAATTTCCAAATTTAATGGGAAAGATGGCAAAGTGCCTACTGTCCACAAATTAGGTTCGAAAGCTTGGAAAACATTAAAGAAAAAAACCAAAGCTCGCGTTAAACATATTGCTTATAACCTAATCCAATTATATGCAAAAAGACGTTTAGAAAAAGGCTATCAATACGACCCTGACAGCTATTTACAACACGAATTAGAAGCTTCTTTCTTATTTGAAGATACTCCCGATCAAAGCTCGGCAACCGCAGCAGTAAAAGCCGATATGGAAAGTACCCGCCCCATGGATCGCTTAGTGTGTGGCGACGTAGGATTCGGTAAAACAGAAGTAGCTATTCGAGCCGCTTTCAAAGCCGTCGATAACGGAAAACAAGTTGCTATTTTAGTTCCTACTACGGTATTAGCTTTCCAGCACTATAAAACCTTTAGCAAACGCTTAGAGGATTTTCCTGTTACTGTTGATTATTTGAATCGATTTAGAACGGCAAAACAAAAAAAGCTAACTTTAGAAGAGCTAGCTAATGGTAAAGTCGATATTGTAATAGGCACACACCAACTCGTCAGTAAGAATGTAAAATTTAAAGATTTGGGACTACTGATTATTGATGAAGAACAAAAGTTTGGCGTAGCCGTAAAAGATAAATTAAAGACTATTAAAGCCAACGTAGATACGTTAACCTTAACAGCAACACCTATACCACGAACTTTGCAGTTTAGTTTAATGGCTGCACGTGATTTGTCGACTATTGCTACCCCGCCCCCGAATCGCTACCCCATAGATACGCAAGTTATTCGGTTTAATGAAGAAGTTATTCGTGATGCTGTTTCTTATGAAATACAGCGTGGTGGACAAGTTTTTTTCATTCATAACCGAATTGAAAATATCAAAGAAGTTGCTGGTATGATTCAGCGTCTAGTACCAGATGCCAAGGTGGCTGTTGGTCATGGGCAAATGGACGGTAAAAAGTTAGAAGAATTGATGCTTCAATTTATGGATGGGGCTTTTGATGTTTTGGTGGCTACCACCATTATTGAAAGCGGATTAGATGTTTCAAACGCCAACACCATTTTTATAAATAATGCCAATAATTTCGGGCTTTCAGATCTTCACCAAATGCGAGGCCGTGTGGGTAGAAGTAATAAAAAAGCTTTCTGTTATTTTATCACACCACCTTCAAGTGCAATGACCGAAGATGCAAGAAAACGAATTCAAGCGTTGGTTCAGCATTCTGATTTAGGAAGTGGAATTCAAATTGCAATGAAAGATTTGGAAATTCGTGGTGCAGGAGATTTACTAGGCGGTGAACAAAGTGGATTTATTAATGAAATTGGGTTTGACACCTATCAAAAAATATTAAATGAAGCCATTGAAGAATTAAAGGAAAATGAATTTAAAGACTTGTACGGCGAAGAAAATGACAACAAGGTCTATGTTAAAGAAACCCAAATTGATACGGACTTCTCATTACTATTTCCTGATGACTACATCAATTCTATACCCGAAAGGCTTAATCTATATACGGATCTGAATAAATTAAAAACAGAAAAAGAACTTAAGGTTTTTGAAAAACAACTCATTGACCGATTTGGAAATTTACCTACCGAAGCTGTGGACTTAATGAACAGTGTACGTTTAAAGTGGATTGCTACTAAAATTGGACTCGAAAAAATTGTGCTAAAACAACAGCAATTTATCGGATATTTTGTGAGCGACCAACAATCTGACTTTTACCAAAGTCCAACTTTCACAAAAGTACTCCAATTTGTACAGCAAAATCCTACGGAAGTTCAAATGAAAGAAAAACAAACCCGTAGTGGATTGCGCTTACTGCTTAAGATGCAAGATATTGATACTGTTGAAACGGCATTATTTAAATTACAAGCCTTTGAAAAGCTTTAGCGAAATACCTTTTGGTGATTTTTTCTAATCTTGAGATTTAAGCTTAAAAAGAGACTGTCTAAAAAGTAATATTCACGAAGGCTTAGCGATAATCGAAGCCTGTTGATCAACTGATAATCAAAGTATACTTTGACTTCGTTCAATGTGCGATTACACGATTCTTGAATTTTTAGACGGCCTCTTTTAGAGTCTTATTAATTATTTTAGATTAAATCTTTAGCTGCTTCTAACGCTTTTTCTAATCCTGCTGGATTTTTACCTCCTGCTGTAGCAAAAAAGGCTTGACCACCTCCGCCGCCTTGGATGTGTTTTCCTAATTCGCGAACTACTTTGCCTGCATTTAAGTCTTTAGTTGCTACTAATTCTTTAGAAATATAACAGCTCAGTAAAGCTTTTCCGTTGGCTTCACTTCCTAATAAAATAAAAGCATCTTGCTTATCCTTTCCTAATTCAAAACAAAGATCTTTGATGCCTGCTGCATCCAAATCTACTTTTTGAGTAAGTAATTGAACTCCGTTTACCATTTTGAAATTTGAAGCTAATTCTCCTTTAAGATTTAGTGCTTTCTCCTTTAATAGCTGTTCAATTTGTTTCTTTAAAGAAGTATTCTCGTCTTGTAAAGAAGTAATTGCCTTAACAGGTTCTTTCGTGTTTTTTAATACCAATTTAACCTGATCTAAAGTAGTCGTTTGTTCTGCAAAAAGTGCTTTTGCTGCATTTCCTGTTATGGCTTCAATACGACGAATCCCAGCAGCTACAGCGCTTTCATTTACAATTTTAAAATTCCAAATATTAGCTGTTGAAGGCACGTGAATTCCCCCACATAATTCCATAGAATTACCAAAGCGAATAGAACGCACATGATCTCCATATTTCTCTCCAAATAAGGCAATAGCTCCCTCTGCTATGGCATTCTCGTAGGTATTATTTCTATTTTCTTCTAAAGAAAGGTTTTCTGAAATACGTTCATTTACAAAAGCTTCTATCTGCTCTATTTCCTCTGCCGTTACTTTTGCAAAATGCGAAAAATCAAAACGAAGGCTCTTAGGTTGCACCAAAGATCCTTTTTGTTCTACGTGCGTACCTAACACATGACGTAAAGCTTGATGTAACAAGTGCGTCGCGGTATGGTTACTTGCCGATTGTTTTTGTAAATCGGTATTAACTATAGCTTCAAAAGTTCCTTCTAAATTCGAAGGTAATTTCTTAGCAAAATGAATGATCAAATTATTCTCCTTTTTAGTATTGAAAATTGCTATTTCTTCATTAGCCGATTTTAACACCCCTTTATCTCCTACTTGTCCCCCACCTTCAGGATAAAATGGTGTTTGATCTAACACAATCTGGTATAATTCCCCATCTTTTTTACTTTCAACCTTACGGTAACGTGTAATCTTTACTTCAGCTGTTGTTTTATCATAACCAATAAATGTTTCTTCAATATTAGCATCTAATATTTGCCAATCTCCAGCAGAAATTTGTGCCGCAGCCCTCGAACGCTCTTTTTGTTTTTGTAATTCAGCTTCAAAACCTGCCTCATCCAATTGGTATCCTTTCTCACTTAAAATTAGCGCTGTTAAGTCAATTGGAAAACCAAAAGTGTCGTATAATTCAAACGCTTTATCTCCTGAAACCGTTTTGCCCTGTGTATTTGCAATTACTTCATCTAACAAAAATAGACCTTGATCTAAGGTTTTTAGGAATGATTGTTCTTCTTCGCGAATTACATTAGTAATTAAGTTTTCCTGTGATTTTAATTCTGGAAAAGCCTCTCCTAATTGGTTACTAAGCGTGCTTACCAATTGGTTGATAAAAGGCTCTTTAATATTTAAAAAAGTAAACCCGTATCGAATCGCACGGCGTAGTATGCGTCTAATTACATAACCAGCCCCGTTATTACTTGGCAACTGTCCATCGGCAATAGAAAATGATACCGCACGAACGTGATCGGCAATTACACGAATCGCAACACTTATTTTATCTTCTTCTGGTGTGGTAGTTTTATCGTACTTAGCACCTGAAATTTCTTGAATTTTATCTATTAATGGACTGAAAGCATCGGTGTCGTAATTTGATTTTTGATGTTGAAGCACCATACATAAACGCTCAAACCCCATCCCCGTATCTACATGTTGTGCAGGTAATTTTTCCAAAGATCCATCTGCTTTACGGTTAAATTGCATGAAAACTAAATTCCAAATCTCCACCACTTGCGGATGATCCATATTGACCAAATCTCTACCTGAAACAGCAGCTTTTTCTTCTGGAGTTCGAATATCTACATGGATTTCAGAACAGGGTCCGCAAGGTCCTTGATCTCCCATTTCCCAAAAATTGTCTTTTTTGTTCCCCATGATAATACGGTCTTCAGGCACGATGGCTTTCCATAAATCATAGGCTTCTTGATCCATTCCTATACCATCATCTTCTGCTCCTTCAAAAACACTTACATATAAGATGTCTTTGTCGATTCCGTAAACTTCAGTCAATAATTCCCAAGCCCATTGGATGGCTTCTTTCTTAAAATAATCCCCAAAACTCCAGTTCCCTAGCATCTCAAACATCGTGTGGTGATAGGTATCCATACCTACTTCTTCCAAATCATTATGCTTTCCACTAACGCGTAAACATTTTTGAGTATCAGCAATTCGATTACTTTTAGGCGTACCATTTCCTAAGAAAAATTCTTTAAACTGGTTCATACCTGCGTTTGTAAACATCAGCGTAGGATCATTTTTAATCACCATTGGTGCCGAAGCTACGATTTGGTGCTGTTTACTTTCAAAAAATGCTAAAAACTGTTTACGAATTTCTTGTGACGTCATATGTCGGGTATTATCTATGTCTTTTCCTTACTAGGGCTTTTCTACAAATTAGTATATTTGGTAACATATTTTAAAATGCAACGTGTAGCCTGCTACAGCGTTATTCAGAAATAGGCTATTTTCCAAAAAAATACCGAGCAAAAATACTACAAATTAGCATATGTCAAAGGTTAAATACTACTACGATAGCGAAACCCTTTCTTACCGAAAAATTGAGAAGAAAAAACGTCATAAATTTGGGGTTGCCATACTTGTAGTTTTAGGAATTTTTCTTTCCTCATTATTGCTTTTATTAATTTATTACAGCATTCCTACGGTAGAAACTCCTAAAGAAAAAAAATACCGCCGTGAGCTTGAAAATATGGAAATGGCTTTTCAGCAAATGGAAAATAAAATGAATCGGGTACAAACGGTACTTAACGAAATTGCGGAGCGCGACAATAATATTTATAGATTGTATTTTGAAACTTCTCCTATTTCTAACGAAGAAAGACAAGCTGGTTTTGGGGGTGTAAATCGATTCAATCAATTTGATGGGTATGAAAATTCAGAATTAATTAAAGAAGGATTCCAACGCGTCGAGCAAATCGAAAAACAGCTAGCGATCCAAGCGAATTCTTTAGACGAAATTGTGGCTTTAGCGAAAGAAAAAGAAAGTTTACTAGCAGCCATTCCCGCAATTCAACCTGTAACTAATGAAGATTTAACACGTATGGCTTCAGGATATGGATGGCGTAGTGACCCTTTTACAAAAGTTCGAAAAATGCACAAGGGAATGGATTTTACCGCACCAAGAGGCACACCTGTTTATGCTTCTGGCGATGGTGTAGTAATTCGAGCCGATAATCGCTCGTCGGGTTATGGACGACACATTCGTATCGATCACGGCTATGGTTACAAAACTCTATATGCACATTTGTATAAATACAATGTTCGAAAAGGTCAAAAAGTGAAACGTGGTGATGTTATAGGATTTGTAGGAAGCACCGGGCGTTCGCAAGCGCCACATTTGCACTACGAAGTATTTAAAGATGATAAACGCATTAATCCTATCAACTTCTACTACGGAAATTTATCGGCTGAAGAATTTGCCATTCTGTTAGCAAAATCGAAAGAAGCGAATCAATCATTAGATTAATGAGTGTTTTAGAGAAATTACCCAAAAAGCTATATTACAGCATAAGCGAGGTAGCCGATGCTTTTCAAGTGAATGCCTCATTGTTGCGCTTTTGGGAAAAAGAATTTTCGAGTATAAAACCTAAAAAACACGGTAACGGTCAACGTTTTTACACTAATGAAGATATCTTAGCCATTGAAGTAGTATATCACTTAGTTAAAGAACGTGGTTACACTATTGAAGGTGCTAAGGCGCATTTAAAAACCTACAAAAATGAAAAGCCTGAACATTTTGATTTAATTCGTAAATTGACCAACATCAAAGAGGAACTTATGAAGCTGAAAAACAGCATGTAGGCAGAAAAATAGAGAATAAAGAATAATTTCGATTACTATTTATTCATTCACAACTAATAACTAAAATAAAACACAAACACTTAACGCTAATAATTATGAAATTTTTACGCATCATTGCTTTATTAAGCTTGGCATTATCTATGAATTCTTGCAGCATGTACAACAACATGGTTTCGTTAAATGAAAATACGGCCGAAGCATGGGGAAATGTTCAAACTGCCTACCAACGTCGTAATGACTTAATCGGAAATTTAGTTAAAACCGTTAAAGGTGCTGCTGATTACGAAAAAAGCGCTTTAGTGGATGTAATTAATGCTCGTGCCAAAGCAACATCAGTTAATATCGATCCTTCCAATATTACTCCTGAGCAATTAGCACAATTTAATAAAGTACAAGGCGGTTTATCGGGTGCTTTAAAAAGTTTATTAGTTACGGTAGAACGTTATCCTGACTTAAAAGCCAATCAAAACTTCTTGAAATTACAGGACGAATTGACCAGTACTGAAAATCAGATTTTAACAGCCCGTACTCGCTTTAACGAAGCTATTAAACCCTACAATAATTATGTGAAATCTTTTCCAAATAATATTGTAGCTGGATGGTTTGATTTTGACCCTAAGCCGTATTTCGATGCTGAAGCGGGTGCCGAAAAACCTGTAGAAGTAGAGTTTGATTTTAAATAAAATAGATCTGAGAACTGAGATGTTAGATATAAGATTAGCATCACTATTCAAAAGTGAATAAATCTAATAGCGAAGCGATCTAATATCTCAATTCTAATATCTAACAAACTATGACCGTAGAATCATTCCTTACCGAATCAGAAGAACTTCAAGTAGTCGATGCTATTCGAATTGCAGAAAAAATGACCTCAGGTGAAATTCGTGTGCATTTAGAAGCATTTGAACATGCTGATCGTGTTTTTGAGCGTACTAAAGAAGTATTTCATTTTCTAAAAATGGATAACACTGAAGTACACAATGGGGTTATTATATATGTTGCTGTTAACCTTAAGCAATTTGTGGTTTACGGAGATAAAGGTATTCATCAAATTGTTGGCGATTCCTTTTGGCAGAGTACGCGCGATGCCATTCAAACTTCATTTAAAGAAGGTAATTATGTAAAGGGGTTGTCTGATGGAATTGCTGAAGTTGGGCGTGTGCTACAACAACATTTCCCTTGGCAACACAATGATATCAACGAATTACCCGACGAAATCTCAAAAGGATAATGATTAAAATTCCTACTTACATTCAGTTGCTTGTATTGGTATTATTTAGCTTTTCTAAAGTCAATGCACAATTTAATATTCCACCAAAACCTCAAAAAGTTACCGATCAAGTAGCCGTTTTTGATTATGCAGATATTTTAGATGCTTCTGAAGAAAATGCCTTAAATAACAAACTAATTCGCTATGCGGATACTACGAGCACACAAATTGTTATTGCTACAATTAGTAGTTTAAAAGGGGAAGACATTGGCATCTTGACACCAAAATGGGCGCAAAAATGGGGTATAGGAGATACTAAAAAGGACAATGGTGTTTTCATATTACTATCTAAAAATGATCGAAGAATATGGATATCGCCAGGATATGGAGTAGAACAGTATTTAACTGCTGGACAAGCTGGTGAGATTACGCGACAAATTATTCTTCCTGAATTTAAAAAAGGAAGCTACTATTTAGGTTTACAAAAGGGAACTTCTGCGATAATGCAATTGCTGAATGGCACTTTTAAAGGTTTTCCACAACGAAATAAAATAGACAATAACTCTGATGGTTTTCCATTCATTCTCATCATAATTATAGCTGTTTTATTGATTAGTATACTGTCAAGAAAACGAAACAACGACGACAATGATCATAATAGTAAAGGAGGAAAACGCCGAAAAGGCTTAAGTCCCCTTGAAGCCATTATTTTAAGTAATATGGGTCGTGGAAGCTATCGAAGCGGTGGCGGATTCAGCGGTGGCGGATTCAGCGGTGGTGGATTTGGAGGCGGCTTCGGCGGTGGTGGTTTTTCAGGTGGAGGTGCTGGCGGAAGTTGGTAAAAGCTAATTCATTCTTAAAAAATAAATTGAAAAATCTTCATCTTTAACCGTTTGAAAAGTTCTGAAACCAAAATGTTCGTAAATGCGCTTATTAGCTTCTGTAGTGGTTTCAATAATCACAGGAAGCGTATTATCGCTATAATGTGAAATTAATTCTTTAATTAATCGCATCCCCATACCACGACCATTGACTTCGCTTTTGGCTCCCATAATTACAGGATGAATATAGCGCTCGTTAATATGTTCTTTTTTAAGAGAAGACTGTCGTTTTAAAATATTTACAGCTTTAAAAAGCCCCGTGCATTTTAAAGCTATTTTTACATACCATTTTAATTTCCAAAAATCGAATTTATTAGCATCAGAGTATTTCATCAAAATACAAGCATTGTTGTTATCAGATAATAAAACTTCGCCTGATCTTAAACAATCTTCTACCAAAAATTCCATCAACACTTGTATACGCTGACTTCTTTTATCATCGTTAATCACAAGTTCATTAATAAGATTATCTTCTTTTATAGGTTCAAAAGCAGAATGTAAAATTTTTACAGCTATTTCTTTTTGAGAAAAATTAGCTTTTTGCATATTCCTTATTTGCTTCAAAAATAATCAATATCTACTGTTTCCTATAATTTGATTTTTTAAAATACCTGAACAAAGGCTATAATTAGAACTTATACTATCGAATAAAATACTCTGCTTGACTTTCTGCCCTAAATTTCAATGGGGTCGATTTATGGTAACTTTTAAAGCATTTGATAAAATAATTGGCATCATTGAAACCTGTAGCAATTGCAATATCTGTTACCGATAAGTTGGTATGAAGTAGCAACGATATGGCTTCTTTAAGTCGTATTTGCATGATGTATTTGGTGGGTGAAACCCCTACAGCTTTTCGGAAGACACGTTGAAAGTTTCGGGTACTCATAAAAGTAATTTTAGCCAAATCATCTAAATAGATTTTTTCTGCATATGAATTTTCTAAAAATTCTAATACTTTACTAATTCTAACTAATGATTTTGCATCTGTGGCATCTAAGGAAGAATAGAATCGAGATACTAAAACGATAAGTTCCTGCAATTTGTTTTTCAGTAGAATTCGATAGCCGTCACGCTTATTATCGAGTTCCTTGATCATTGTATTCAGCAAATATTCAAGTGATGATAATCGTTTTCTATCTAAATGTAATTTATTTTTGAAATGATGCTCAGCTCTAAACCTCGATTCTAGTAAAAAAAGCGCACGATATCCTTCTAATTGTTTTATTTCTGGAGAAATAAAGCCTTCATTAAATTTGGTAGAAAACATCACATTTACAATCTCCAAACTTGAAGTGTTTTTAAAGTAATGCTTTTGATTTCCTTGAAGCACAAAAACATCACCTGTAGAGACAGAATATTCCTGAGATTCAATAACCTGAATACCGCTACCTTTTACAATAAAAACCAGCTCCACAAAATCATGGGTATGCTCTATTTCTGTAAGGTCGTGTTCGTGTGTAATATCCGCATCACGATTGACACGACAAACATGCAACGGAAATTCTGGATGATCGAAATAATGTTTTCCAAGTGCTTGAACTACCATATTTTTTTAGCTTTTATAAGCTGTATAAAAAGTAGTGAAACGACGACTGAGCGATAGTAGAGGTCCGATAATAATTCACAAATCAAATTACATTTCGGCTTCGCTCAATGTACGACTACTACATGTGTTCCTTTTTAGATACTTCTTAAATATACATATTAATTAATGCCTCATACCACTCTTGCTTCCCACTTATTTGTTTAGGTTCTTGAAGGTTTGCTACGGTATAAATTTCTTCTAGACTAAGCGCTCCTAATTCAAATTCTTTACCCTTACCTACATTAAAAGAAGCATATCTATCGTTTCGATGCCTTAAATAATCACTATTACTTAAAATGTCATCGGCAATCAATAAGGCTCTGGCAAACGTATCCATTCCTAGAATATGACCTATAAAAATATCTTCTAAATCGGTAGAATTTCTTCTTGTTTTAGCGTCAAAATTGATACCACCACCTTGTAAGCCTCCGTTCTCTAAAATGACCATCATGGCTTTGGTGATTTCTAGAATATCTGTCGGAAATTCGTCTGTATCCCATCCATTTTGATAATCGCCTCTATTGGCATCAATACTTCCTAACATATTGGCATCGGCAGTACATTGTAGCTCATGCTCGAAAGTATGCTGTGCTAAGGTGGCATGATTGACTTCAATATTTAACTTAAAATCTTCTTCTAAATTGTAATGACGTAAAAAACCTATTACTGTTTCAGCATCTACATCATATTGATGTTTTGTAGGTTCCATCGGTTTGGGTTCTATTAAAAAATTTCCCATAAAGCCTTGTTTTCTTCCATAATCACGAGCCTTAGTCAACATCATTGCCAAATGCTCTTTTTCGCGTTTCATATTGGTATTTAACAAAGACATATAGCCTTCTCTTCCGCCCCAAAAAACATAATTTTCTCCACCAAGAGCTATTGTAGTATCTATGGCATTTTTAATTTGTACCGCTGCTTGTGTTACTACTTCAAAATCTGGATTGGTTGCCGCACCATTCATATATCTTGGATTTGAAAATACGTTTGCTGTTCCCCATAACAACTTTTTCCCTGTTTCAGATTGCATTTGCTGTAATGATGGGATTAACTGATGTAAACGCTTTTCAATATCAAAAACACCGCCATCACCCACCAAATCCACGTCGTGAAAACAGTAATAAGGCGTTCCTAATTTCTGCATAAATTCAAATGCTGCGTCCATTTTCATTTTTGCAATATCCATAGGATCTTTAGCCTTGACCCAAGGGAAAAATTTTGTCCCAGGACCAAACGGATCTCCTCCTTCTCCACAGAAGGTATGCCAATACGCTACTGCGAATTTAAAATGAGCCTCCATAGTTTTTCCTGCAACCATTCGCTGCGGTTCGTAGTAACGAAAAGCCAAAGGATTTTTAGACGTTATTCCTTCAAAAGGAATTTTAGAAATATTTTTGAAATATGTATTCATTAGATATTGATTACTTACTATTTTTTAGTGTTTTTTTGAGACGAAGACTGAGCGGAGTCAAAGTCTGATTGAAAGGTAAATCCATACACATTTCGACTTCGCACAATGTTCGAATATTTTTTAGAACTTTATAGATAGCTTACTTAATAAGACTATTTGATACTAAATACTGCTTTCACACATTTAGGCGCTCCTAACTCTAGAGAACGGTCGCTAGGTAAAGTACTCCCTATAAAAAGTTCATATGCTCCTTTTACATAAGTCAACTGGCCTGTGCTGTTATAATTTTTTAATGCTTTAATTGGTAGTTGGAAAGTTACCTCAACCTTACTATTAGGTTTTACTTTGACTTGTTTAAATGATTTCAAATCATATTTAGGTACTAAAAAAGTAGCATCTGTTGTTTTTACGTAAAGTTGTACTGTTTCGTTGATTGACCAATCACTTTTGTTGGTCAATACTGTTTTGGCAACTATTGTTTCATTTGATCCAAAAACTTCTTTATTTAATCGAATTGGAGCATAATTCAATTCTCCATAACTTAAGCCAAATCCAAATGGGTATTGAGGAGTGGCTTCCATATACTTATAGGTTCTCCCTTGCATAGAATAATCTTCATAAGCGGGTAATTGATCAACTGATTTAGGAAATGTAACCGGTAATTTACCCGATGGAGAAACTTTACCAAATAACACATCTGCGATGGCGTTTCCTCCTTGCTCGCCAGGATACCAAGCCATCACCACAGCATCTGCCAATTCATGCACTTCTTCTAACGCAATTGGACTTCCTCCCATCACTACAACAACTAATGGTTTATCTCCACGACCTTCTTTTATTTTTTTCAGGTAATGAAGTTGTTTTCCTGGCAATTGAATGTTTGGACGATCACTTTTGTAATCAGAAGCAATAGCTTCGCCTTCTTCCCCTTCTAGTAAGGTGTTAATTCCAATAACAGCTATAGTTACCTCAGCTCCTTGTGCTTCACCAATTGCCCAACCTATGGGGTTTTTATTAGCTACATCTAGCTGAAATCCATGTCGGTATTCAAAACGAGTTCCTAAACTGATTGCATTTGTTATGCCTTCAACAACCGTTACAACATTACCTGACTGACCGTTATAATTCCCTAGCATCACATCAACATCAGCCGCTAATGGTCCTATGGCAAAAAGATGTTTTACCTTTTCATTAAGTGGTAAAACGCCATTATTTTTTAATAGTACTATTGATTTTTGTGCTGATTTTCTTGCTAAGGCTATTTTCTCAGGATTATTTACCGTTTCCTCTCCAAGAGCATTATAAGGATTATCACCATAAGGATCGAACATCCCTAATTTGAATCG
>JAHDEF010000023.1:0-249 GCA_020628975.1 Aquimarina sp.
TCTAAGAAAGCATAGGTTTTATTGATTTTGTTAATAGAACCAATTTTATTTAAAGGTAAACGCACGATTCGCGATTGTTCAGCTAATGCCTGAAGAATCGATTGACGAATCCACCAAACGGCATATGATATAAATTTAAAACCACGAGTTTCATCGAAACGTTTAGCAGCTTTAATTAAACCAAGATTCCCTTCATTAATTAAATCAGGTAAGGTTAGACCTTGATTTTGGTATTGTTTAGCTACCGAT
>JAHDEF010000023.1:259-2395 GCA_020628975.1 Aquimarina sp.
AGTCAATTTGTCTAAAGCACGCATGTCGCCTGCTTTAATGCGTTGAGCTAATTCTACCTCTTCATCCGCTGTAATAAGGTCTACTTTACCAATTTCTTGTAGATACTTATCTAGGGATGCAGTTTCCCTGTTGGTTACCTGCTTCGTAATCTTCAGTTGTCTCATGTAAATGGGGATATTTAAAGTTTGTAAAAGGTATTCTATTTACTAATACGTAACATCTAAAGTTTTTGTTACAAAATATCTCAACTTTTTTTAAATAAATTTTAATTTTTAAAATTCATCAATAAATTCACTGAGGTTTTCAGAGCGTTCAAGGTTTAACTTTTTTCTTAGTCGGTATCTAGAAGTGTGTACACTTTCTACAGATATTCCCAATAGCGACGCCATATCTTTACTTGAAAAATTGAGTTTTATAAGTGCACAGACTTTTAAGTCTTTTTGGGAAAGTTCAGGGAATTTAGTTTTTAGATTTTTGTAAAAATTTTGATTAATTGAGGTGAATCTAGCTTCAAATTCTTCCCATTTATTAGTGGTAGAACTTTCAACGCTTTTAATCATTTGGTTGATCATCTTTATATTACTTCCACTACTAGTGGTATGCACACTTTCTTTTAGTTTTTTTATGAATTCTTCCTTTTCAATAAGTTGAAGCGCAGAACTTGTTAACTCTTTGTTTTTAAGAGCCAAAATTTTAGCGGAGTCATTTCGCTCATTTTCTCGTTGAATTTCGATGGCTTTTTTTTCTTCTCGATGTTTATTTTTAATGTTTTTTATAATAAAATATCCTATAATAACTAATGATAAAATGGTGACTACTAATAATATTGTTTTGAGTTGACCTAGTCGTTGATCTTTTTTTAGCAATTCAATTAGTTGCTCTTTAATAAGTTCTTTTTCTTTTTCTTTTTGAATTCTATACTTGTCATTAATTTCAAAAATGACTTCGCTATTTAGACTCTTTACGCCATAAATATTTTCTTGCATTTGTTGTGCTTGTACTGCATGGTCAAAAGCCAATTTGTAATCATTTTGTTGCGAATGAAGCTTAGCAAGTGTATTATGATTAAATAGCCTGTAGTTATAATGTTGGTAATGCTTATCAGTTAAATCTAGTGAACTATGGTAATGCGCTATGGCTTCCTCATTATTACCCATGAACTCGTAAGTATTTCCTAATAAATACTCAATAATTATAAGGTAAGAAGGATTTTGTTGTTGGAAATGTGCCTTTGCTTTATATAAACGATCTAATGCGCTATCAAATTCACCCTCATTTGCATCAATATAAGCGCGTTCACATTGAACATAATGATTTGTTATGCCGAGTTTTTTTTCAATTCGCGCACAGCTGTCAAGGTATTTCTTTGTGCTGTAAAAATCCTTTTTCTTACGGTGATAATTAGCTATAGCAAAATAATCACTTATAATATAGTTGGGGTGTATAGTCCCTTTATTTTCTAAAACTTTATCTAATTTCAATGAGGCTGTAAAATTCTCTATAGCTTTAGTGTCTTTGTGATAAAATAAATACAACCATCCTAATTCGTGATGTACTCTAGCTCTAAAAAATTTATTTTTTGATTTATCGGCCAAAATCAATGCTTCCCAATAGCCATTATATGCGTTACCATAATCAGCAATGTGTTTGTAGAAATCAGAAAGTTTGATGTAGTTTTCTATTAGAGAAATAGTGTCTTTTTCATGTGAAAACTTAGAAATTTCTTCTTGATAGAATTCAATAGTGTCACTAATAAATTTTCCGTTCGTTCTTTTTTTAAGATCAGAAACAGAAGTTTCTGCTGCAAAAGTATTTGCACTTATAAAAAAGGAAACATATAAACAAAGGTTTATAAACCTATTCAATTTGTTGAAAGGTATTTTGATCTTCATAAGCAGGTAGTGCGCTAATACGCAAGTTTGGGAGACGGTAGTTGTTTGTGTAATTTGGTTGTATTAAATTTAAGAAAAATAATCGTTTTCCTACAAAAATAACTAAAACATTTTAGTGATTCAACCTTCAATTCGATAGCCGCATACATTCTAAACAAAAAAACAACCCCATTATTAATGTTATTTTTAATATTAAAATGTAAAGACGTAATTCCAAAAAAGGACTTTTTCATATATTTAAGC
>JAHDEF010000023.1:2405-10041 GCA_020628975.1 Aquimarina sp.
AAAATACATACATAGAAAAAAATAATAAAATCTAGGTTCTATAATTATAACGATTTAGTAATCTGAATTTTAAATCTATTTTTATTTTTTGTGAAGAAATGTTTTCAATTCTAATATTTTGAATAAACTTAAAATTAAATACAAACAAAAAACCATGAAAATAAAAGTTAGTGCTTTTGCTGCAATTGCAGCTGCTGTGGTTGTAGGTTGTAATCAACCTGCGCCTGAGCAAAAAGATAATAAGCCGTGTGAGCCAGAATTGGATCTATCAACTGAAAAATTAGATCGTTTTGGAATTACTAATAAAGACTATTTAAGTGCAGCCTCTAAAAGAGCATTGCAGTGGAAATATGTAGAAAACGATTGGTATCGTGTATTCAATCCAATGCAACCTTTAAAAGGAGATTTGGCTTATGAAGAAGGAGTTGTGCGTCGTGATCCTTCTGCGGTAATTCAAGTAGATGGTCTATACCATGTTTGGTATTCAAAAAGTACGGGGTTAACCGATGGTTTTGGAGGTGATATTGAAAAAGATAAGGTATTCCCTTGGGATCGTTGTACTGTTTGGCATGCAACATCTAAAGATGGTTGGACTTGGAAAGAAGATAAAGAAGTAGCTGTGCCATTAGGAGAAAAAGGTACTTATGATGATCGTTCGATTTTTACGGTTGAAGTAATGCAGCATGAGGATATGTATTATTTATGTTACCAAACTATAAAGTCACCTTATGATGTAAGAACTAAAAATGAGGTAGGTTTAGCTTGGTCGAAATCACCAAACGGACCATGGACAAAATCTAAAGAGCCTATCTTAAAACCAGCAGATAATGGTGTTTGGAGAGGAGAAGAGCAAAATCGATTTAATGTAGAGAAAAAAGGAGACTTTGATTCGCACAAAGTGCATGATCCTTGTATTATCCCATTCAACGGAAAGTTCTATTTATATTATAAAGGAGAGCAAATGGGTGAGGAAATTTTATTTGGTGGACGTCAAATTCGTCACGGTGTAGCTGTAGCTGATAATCCTAAAGGCCCTTATATAAAGTCAAAATACAACCCAATTTCAAATTCAGGTCACGAAATTTGCGTTTGGCCAGTTGATGGGGGTATTGCTTCCTTAGTAACAACCGATGGACCAGAAAGAAATACGTTTCAATTTGCTAAAGATGGAATCAACTTTGAGATTCGCGGTGCAGTAAAAGGAGCTAATATGCCACATGCTATAGGTTTAAATAGAACTATCGAAGCTACGGCTGATAACCCAACTAAGATTTTTGATTGGGGATTATCACACGTATATAATAGCTGGCATTATCAAAGTATTATGCGTTTCGATTCTTACAGAAAAACATCACATGTAGCGCCAGGAGCTAAAAAACCTGACGGAGATAAAAGTGATAAAGTACAGGATAATTAAAATAATTTCTTCATTTAATTTATAACAATTGAAAGCAACTAGATACGAGGGTAATAAAACCTTCAGTGTAATTGAGAAAGATGTTGAAGCACCAGCAGCTGGTGATGTACGTATAAAAGTAGCTTACTCGGGAGTTTGTGGAACTGATGTTCATATCTACCACGGTATGATGGATCAGCGCGTAAGTATACCTGTAACGATCGGTCATGAAATGTCAGGGACAATTGATGCCGTTGGTGAAGGAGTAACTGACTATGCAGTAGGTGATAAAGTGGTTGTACGTCCTTTAGATGATCGTGGTGCTAAACCTTCTGACAAAGGTTTTAATCATGTTTGCGAAGATTTAAAGTTTATCGGTATCGATAGCCCAGGATCTATGCAACAATATTGGAATGTACCTGCCTTTACTCTGCATAAATTAAAAGCTGAAACATCATTAAAGTTAGCAGCATTAATCGAACCCTTATCTGTAGCATCTCACGATGTACGTTTGTCAGAATTAAAAGCAGGTGAAACTGCTGTGGTTCTTGGCGGTGGACCAATCGGGTTATTAGTGGCTATGGTAGCTAAAGATGCTGGGGCTAATGTGATTATTTCAGAAGTTAATCCTGTACGTATTCAAAAAGCTAAAGAGTTAGGTTTTGACTGTGTAAGTCCTGCTGAGTTAGATTTAGTAGCTTACGTAAGAGAGAAAACAGAAGGCCGTTTGGCAGATGTAGTTTTTGAAGTGGCAGGTGTTCAACCAGCCTTAGATGTAATGACAGAAGTAGCTGGTATCCGTGGAAGAATCGTTATGGTGGCTATTCACGGGCAACCTAAACCAGTGAATTTATTTAAATTCTTCTGGAAAGAATTAAAATTAATCGGTGCACGTGTTTACGAGAAAGAAGATTACGAAAAGTCAATCGCTTTAATCACAGCAAACGAATTGCCATTTGAAGAAATGATTACTGACGTTCAGCCGTTATCAAATATTCAAGAGGTATTCGAAAATATCGATAAAAATCCTAATGGATTGAAAGTATTAATGGATTGCCAATTATAACAAGCAACAAAAATGAGTATTTTAAATAAATTTAGTTTAGAAGGTAAAACAGCCTTAGTAACAGGTTGTAAAAGAGGTATTGGTAAAGCTATGGCAGTAGCCCTAGCTGAAGCAGGAGCTGATATTATTGGGGTTAGCGCTTCTTTAGAATCTGAAGGTAGTGCCGTGGAAGCTGAAGTAAAAGCTACAGGTAAAAACTTTAAAGCATACCAGTGTGATTTTGGAGATCGTAAAGCTTTATATGGTTTTATCAAAGCCGTAAAATCTGATTTTCCTGTAATTGATATTTTGGTGAATAATGCAGGAACTATTTTAAGAACACCTGCCGCAGAGCATCCTGATGAAATGTGGGATAAAGTGATTGAAGTAAATCAAAATGCGCAATTCATTTTAACTCGTGAAATCGGGAAAGAAATGGTTGCACGTGGTTCAGGTAAAGTGGTATTTACGGCTTCATTATTAACTTTTCAAGGAGGAATCACAGTACCTGGTTACGCAGCTTCAAAAGGAGCTATTGGTCAGTTAACTATGGCATTTGCTAACGAATGGGCTGGTAGTGGTGTTAACGTAAACGCAATTGCGCCAGGTTATATTTCTACAGATAATACAGAAGCTTTAAGAAACAACCCAGAACGCGCTAATTCAATTTTAGCACGTATCCCTGCAGGACGTTGGGGGCAACCAGAAGATTTTGCTGGGCCAACCGTTTTCTTGTGTTCAGAAGCTGCTTCATATATGTCAGGAAGCATTATGCTTGTTGATGGTGGATGGATGGGACGCTAGTCTCTGAAATTTGCAAAAGAGAAAATAGAGTGTGTGGGATAAAAAGAGATAGAGCGTTTAGTTTAACTAATTAAGTCTATTTTCTATCATATCTTCTCTGTTTTCTCTAATAATTTTAACTTAGTAAAAAATAATACACATGGCTGTAAAAGAATATGAATTATTCATCGGTGGCAAGTGGAGAAAATCTACATCTGGTGAAACAATTGACGTAATTAGCCCTTCGACAGAAGAGTTAGTTGCAAAAGTGCAAAATGGTACTGCTGAAGAAGCAATCGAAGCTTTAGAAGTAGCTGATAAAGCACAAAAAGAATGGAAAAAATTACCAGCAAGAACTCGTGCAGAGTACTTGTATGCTTTGGCAAACGAAATTAAAGCAAATGCTGACTATTTAGCTGAATTGTTAGTCAAAGAACAAGGAAAGCTTTTAAAAGTTGCTAAAATGGAAGTAGCTGTTACAGCTTCTTTTATCGAATATGCGGCTGAAGGAGCTCGTCGTATCGAGGGAGATATTATCCCGTCAGACAATCCTAATGAGCAAATTTGGATCCAAAAAGTGCCTCGTGGTGTGGTTGTAGCGATTACAGCTTGGAATTTCCCATTTGCTTTGGCAGGTCGTAAATTAGGACCAGCTTTAGTAGCAGGTAATTCAATAGTAATTAAGCCAACTTCTGAAACTCCATTGGCAACATTAGAGTTAGGGAACTTAGCAAATAAAGTAGGTATTCCTGCAGGTGTTATTAATATTTTGACAGGACCTGGTCGTGCGATGGGTAATGCTTTAGTGGAAAGCCCAATTTGTAAGATGGTTACGATGACAGGGTCTACACCAGTAGGTCAGCAAATAGCTCGTAATGCAGCTCAAAACTTAACTCACGTTCAGTTAGAGTTAGGTGGTAAAGCTCCATTTATAGTATTTGCTGATGCTGATATAGATGCTGCTGTAGAATCTGCATTGCATTCTCGTTTTGATAACTGTGGTCAGGTATGTACTTGTAATGAGCGTATGTATGTTCATGAAGATATTTATGATGTATTCATGGAGAAATTCATTGCTGCTACGAAAGCATTGAAAGTTGGTGATCCAATGTTGGATGATACGGATATGGGACCTAAAGTTAACGGGTCTGAGCTTAAGCATATGGAGCATTTGGTAGAAGTTTCTGTAAAAGAAGGAGCTACTATTGCTACAGGAGGTAAACGTCCAGAAGGAGCTCAATTTGAGAAAGGATTTTGGTTTGAGCCAACGGTCTTGACGAACGTAACTCAAGATATGACTATCGTACACGAAGAGTCATTCGGACCTATCTTACCAGTATTAAAATTCTCTTCTTTCGAGCAAGTAATTGGATTTGCAAATGATTGTGAATACGGTTTAGCTGCTATGGTTTTCACAAATGATATGAATACGATCATGAAGTGTAACGACGAGTTAGAATATGGAGAAATCTATGTGAACCGTGGTCACGGGGAGCAGCACCAAGGATTCCACAACGGATATAAACTATCTGGATCAGGTGGAGAAGATGGTAAATACGGATTTGAGCAGTACTTAGAGAAAAAGACGTTCTATGTACGTCATAAAGTATAATTATTCTATTTCGGTATTCTAAATAAGAAAGCCCCTCGAATTTTCGATGGGCTTTTTTTATGTATTTAAGTGATAATCAAATTGCTTATCAGTCGTTTATTTTCGATCAAATAAAGTGTTAAGCTCCCAAAGCTTCGCTTAATGCAGCTTTTTTATGTCTACTTACAGGAATTTGGTCACTTTCTATTTCTATATTTCTACTATTAAATCGTTCTACTTTTTGTAGATTAACAATATACGATTTGTGCACTCGCAAAAAACGATCTTCGGGTAATTGCGCTTCAAATGACTTCATGGTAGCAAGTACAATTACAGGGTCGCTGTTATCCATAATTAATTTTACGTAATCGCCTAAGGCTTCTACATATTTTAAATTATTTAAGTAGATTTTTCGCTTCTTTAAATTACTTTTCACAAATATAAATTCCTCTTCAGGTACTACTTGTCCTGTTACTGCAGCACTAGTGCCTGAACTTACAAGAGCTTTGTCAACGGCTGCATAAAAGCGATCTTTTTTTAAGGGTTTCCTTAAATAATCAATAGCGTCGTAATCAAATGCTTTAAAAGCGTATTTTGTTTTCCCAGTAACGAAAATAATTTTTGGTTTATGCTCTAAGTCATCTAAAAGATCAAAACCTGTCAAAATCGGCATTTCAATATCCAAAAATAGCAAGTCTACAGGTGTGTCTAATAGCCCGTTTTTAGTTTCTATTGCATTATTCCATTCAGCTATCAAATCTAGTGCAGGGTGCCCTTCTATAAGCTTTACAATGGCTAGTCTTTGCAAACGAGAATCGTCAACAATAGCGCATTTAAGAATTGTAGTTTGTGACATCAGTAGAAATTTACCTCCAAGTTTAACTATATTTATTGATTTAGGCAAATATTAATGAAACTTAATCGAAGATTATTGAATTTCATCCATTAAAAAACTTCTTTTGTCGATACGTCAACAAATGCTTGTTGAATAAAATAATTTTATTACTTTTGCAGCCTGAATTAAATTTTGTTTTTATGAACCATTATGAAACTGTTTTCATTTTGAATCCCGTTTTATCTGATGATCAGATAAAGGAGACAGTTAGCAAGTTTGAGGAAATTCTTACTTCTAACGGTGCCAAAATGATTTCGAAAGAAGACTGGGGGCTAAAAAAATTAGCTTACACCATCCAACACAAAAAAAGTGGATTTTACCACTTATTTGAGTACCAAGTAAAAGGAGAAGCAATCGATGCTTTAGAATTAGCTTTCCGTCGTGATGAAAGAGTAATGCGTTATTTAACCGTTAAGTTAGATAAGCACGCTATTTCTTGGGCTGAAAGAAGAAGAGAAAAACTTAAACAAAAAGCTAAGTAGTTATGGCAGGTTTAGAGCAGCAAGCTAAAGGAAAAAAGGACGGAGAAATTAGATATTTAACTCCTCTTAATATAGAAACTACAAAAGAAAAGAAATATTGTCGTTTCCAAAAGTCAGGAATTAAGTACGTAGATTACAAAGATCCAGATTGGTTGTTAGGATTCTTAAACGAGCAAGGTAAAATTTTACCAAGACGTTTAACAGGAACTTCTTTGAAGTTTCAGCGTAAAGTAAGTGTAGCAGTAAAAAGAGCTCGTCACTTAGCTTTATTACCATACGTAGCGGATTTAATGAAATAATATTGACCAATAATTATGGAACTTATATTAAAGAAAGACGTTGAAAATCTAGGATTTGTTGACGATATAGTAGAAGTGAAGAATGGTTACGGTCGTAACTTTTTAATCCCTCAAGGTTTTGCTATTTTGGCAACTACTTCTGCAAAGAAAGTATTGGCTGAGAATTTAAAGCAAAGAGCCTTTAAAGAGCAGAAATCAATTGATGAAGCTAACAAGCAAGCTGAAAAAGTTGCTGCTTTAGAAATTAAAATTTCTGCAAAATCAGGTGCTGGCGATAAGTTATTCGGATCGATCACTAATGCTGATGTTGCTGATGCCTTAAGTAAAGAAGGTATAGCTATCGATAAGAAATTTATCAGCGTACCAGGTGGTAATATTAAACGTTTAGGTAGTTATGAAGCTGCTGTACGTTTCCACAGAACGGTAATTAAAAATGTAACATTTGATATAGTTGCTGATAAAGCATAATTTATCAAATTATTATAATTTACTAATCCGCTACTTAAAGTAGCGGATTTTTTGTTTTTATCATTGCTTATGAAATATTCAAGATTAACAAAAGAACAATTAGAAGAAATGCATCAAGAATTTTCTAAATTCTTAGCTACTCAATCCATAGATGCAGATGAATGGCAGAAAATAAAAGAAAGCAGCCCTGAAACAGCAGAACAAGAAATAGATGTGTTTAGTGATTTGGTATGGGAAGGAGTACTGAATAAGGTGGAATATCTAGAGCATTATTCTAAAAACCAAATTCATTTATTCCATATGTTGGAATCTAAAATGAATTTAATAGCTATCCGCATAAAAGATAAAGAAATTAATTTATTGACTGATGAAGGCTATAGATGGCTTCAAGAGCATTTGATGGATGAAGCTGTAGAGTTTTTTTCTGCTGCAAAAGATTATAATGAAGACAGAAACTTAGATAAGTTTAAAATTATACGTCAAGGTGCGCAAATAACGAAAGGTGAGCTTTATAACTATTTTAAGAAATTAATAAAGAAATAAGTTTAGAGATTTATTAAAAATAATTATTCAAACGGGCTGTCTAAAAAGCTGAAAATCCTCCAAACGAACATTGAGCGAAGCCGAAATATGGTTTGATTATCAGCTCATCTACAGGCTTCGGCTATCGCCCAGCC
>JAHDEF010000023.1:10051-15037 GCA_020628975.1 Aquimarina sp.
ATATTACTTTTTAGATATCCTCTTGCTAGTTTTGAGTAGGATTAAAACTTCTATTTCAAATTCTACTTGAGTTTTGGAATACAGCATTAAATTGAAGAAGTGTTTGGGGAAATCCAATGTAGAAACACAGATAAATTGGATATTTGAGAAGCCGATTTATCGAGAAGACTGAAAAGTAATGAAAGGCTAGAATTATTTAAAGCCTAACTTGAAGCTATTTTTGAAAAATAATCAGATATTAAAGAAATAACCTACAGAAAACTGAATTAATCCTAGGTTTGGTAGATTATTTTCTATTCCTGTTTCGAAAGGTATATTTTGTAAATACCCTAATTCAAAATCCCAGTCATTGATTGTTAGTTGAAATGGGAAGTAGAATTTAGAATTAAATATAACGAATTCGTTAGCAAAAGTGCTTTCTTGCTCATTTACTGAATTAATAAATAATGTTTCTACATCTTGTGTGCCTCCAAAAAAACTTATTTGAGGTCTTAACTTTAGATTCCAAGAAGCTTTTTTGGTTAATGTAATTTGAGAATAGATTCTAGAAGTGGCCTGTAAAGAAGTTTCCTCGCCAAATAAATAAGAGAAATTTAAAGAAGTTCCGATGAATTTATTTTTCGTTCGAGCATTGATTCCTATATCTAAAACATTTTCAAAAGCAGCTTCGTCAGATTGTGAAAAGAAATACCTAGCATACGATCCGCTAAGTCTTAAAGTTCTACTATTATTTACTTTTTTTCCATAACCTGTAGACAAGATAGTCACATCCCATTTAGGATCTTCATTATCTAAATAAAGACCAGAGACCCCTCCCCAAAAACCATTAGTGTGTAAATATGTAATTTGTGGGGAGAGGTTTATTTGACTTTTTACACCAGCTCTACCTGCAAAGTAAGTGTTACTATTGAAGTTTAATGAAGTGTATAGAAAATGCTTTGGCTTAGTTGTTTCTAGTAATTCATTCATTAAATCCTCATCTTCTTCAAGTAGAAATTGATCCAAAAAATCATCAATCTCTTCGGAAGTTGGCTGTTGACTAAAGGCGGAAATATAGTATAGTATGGCTATGAAAAAGGTTAGTGTGTATTTCATTATGCAGTTAGTTGTTGGTTGAAAATAGAGAAAACTGGTTACCTATAATTCGGTAACCAGTTGGGGGAAGTTAGAGTGTCTCCTATTGATTTTGAATTTCTTCTCTTTTCTCTCTTATTTTTTCTCTACGCTCCTGGATGCGCTCTCTTTGATTTTCACGACGAGCGCGTTGCACTCTTTGAGCGCGATTCACGCCTCTTTTTTCTCTAAATTCAGCGCGAAGTGTCTTTAATTGTTGTTTTTGATCATCGCTTAATGTAGCTCTAAATGCTTCTCTATTTACTTTCGCAGCTTCTCTATTAGCTTTAAAAGTTTCTTTCTGTGCATCTGTTAATGTTTCTCTTAATCCTTGCATTCTTTCTTTTCTGTCTAATGAAGCGTCTTGTAGGATAGCTAATTGGTCTTCGTTGAGAGTAGCCTTGAAAGCTTCTCTTTTCTCTTTGATGAGTGCTTTGTTTTCTTGAAGGATTGCAATTTGTTCTTCTGTTAAAACTTCTTTTATCGCATCCTTAATTGGGGCTTCTTGTGCTAAAGAAATGTTTGAGATAAGTAGTAAAAATACTATTCCTAAAATGAATCTAACCTTTTTCATAATGTTTGTTTTTAAAATATATTATCGTTTTATAGAACGTTCTGTAATCTTAGACCTATAATCTTTAAAAAGGTTTAATTAATTATTGAAGAAAAATTAAAAAAAGTTTGTTAAAGTAGAACGAGGCTGTTAAAAAAGATTTTTCTTTTAACAGCCTCGTGAAGTGTGGATTTAAATGTGGTTAAAAATCCTCTTCCAAAGTAGATGCAATTTCTTCCTCAAAAAGAAAGTCATTAATTAATTCATCAGAAGCAATATCGTCAACAAAAATAGCAAGCATTTTATCTTTTTTAGATAAAGGAATACTATGATGAATATTTTCTTTTTGATTTAATAAAGGGTCTGTTAAAGGGGTGTTTTCAACTATTTGAGGTGTGTCTTGAGTAAGTTGTAGGTAAAAAGTAATAGCTAGTAAAAACAATACTGAAGCAGCAATCCCTGTAATTATTCGATTTTTGAATAAAGAAATCACTGGTGCTTGTTTTTTTTGCTTCTCTATCTGATCTAAAATTTCTTTTTTCGAAGTTTTAAAATAGTCTTCGGGTATATTAAAATTACTTTCTTCGCTAGGCTTTTCTTTGTAAATAGCATCTAGAATACTATTCTTATTGTTTTCAAAATACCCTTTAGGTACTTCAAATCCTCGGTGTTTATTTTTAGAAGTCATCTTTTCTGGGTTTATTGAGTTAAATACGCTTGTATTTTTTTTGTTGCATAATGATAAGAAGCTTTAAGTGCTCCTTCCGAAGTATCTAAAATTTCAGAGATTTCTTTAAATTTCAAATCATCATAATATTTCATTTGAAAAACGCTACGCTGTTTTTCGGGTAATTTTAATATAGCTTGTTGTAATTGCCATTCGATATCATCACTATTAAAATAAGCATCTGCTTTAAGGTCTGTTAAAATCTGAGTATTCATTTCTTCAGAATTCAATTGTAACCTTTTTTGTTTCTTTCTTAAAAAAGTAATGGCTTCATTATAAGCAATGCGATACATCCAAGTGTGTATATTGCTTTCAGCCTTAAAGTTTTTCAATCCCTTGTACACCTTAATAAAGGTATTTTGCAACACATCATCGGCATCCTCATGTACCAAAACAATTTTTCGAATATGCCAGTATAACCTTTTTTGATATTTATCTAATAGCAGAGTAAAAGCACGTTCTTTAGTGCTAGGGCTTTTTAGATTTTCTATTAGTGTGGTTTCTGTTATCAATGTCAAATGATTGTGATTTTGTTATTTAGACGCATCATTTTTAAAAAGGTTTAATTATTGAAAAAATAATAGGATTTAAATTCTCTTTTAGAATTTTCAACCTTTAGATTTGCTACTGACAACTCCGTTTTACGAGTTTTATAACACTCTAAGTTAATAAGATTTTTAATGCAACAAGATACATTTCGACATCAGGGCATGAGAAATAGATTGGTAAGTCTGTTAAGGGAAAAAGGAATTCATTCTAAAGATGTATTGGCTGCAATAAGTCAAGTACCAAGGCATTTGTTTATAGATCCAGCTTTTGAAAGCCACGCATATCAAAATAAAGCTTTTCCTATTGGTGCAGCGCAAACTATATCGCATCCTTACACCGTTGCTTTTCAGTCAGAAGCAATGTCGGTTACTAAAGGAGCTAAGGTACTTGAAATAGGTACAGGTTGTGGTTATCAAACTGCGGTGCTTTGTGAAATGGGTTTGCAGGTGTATTCAATAGAAAGGCAGCAGGAATTATTTAAATTTGCTCAGCGTAAACTGAAAGAATTAGCGTATTTTACAAAACAACTTATTTTTGGTGATGGTTATAAGGGTTTAGAAAAGGAAGCGCCTTTTGATGCAATCATCGTTACAGCAGGGGCGCCTTATGTGCCCAAACCTTTACTTTCGCAACTGAAAATAGGAGGTAGGCTTATAATTCCTGTAGGTGAAAAAACGCAGATTATGCATTTATATGAGCGGACAGATCAAAAAACATTTAAAAAACAGACATTCGGGGAATTTAAATTTGTGCCTTTGTTGGAGGATAAAAATTGAGTTTTGAGTACAAAGTATTAAGTAGTCAGTATTAAGATTTGTTAGAGTGAAATTAGATTATTTTCGTTTCTAGTGGTACTATTATTTATATTAAAGGAGTTGTCTATTCTGTTCAGAAGATAAATTCTAAACTCAGGGACACCTATCAATGAAAGTTTTTCAAAAGCTATATAAAACAACTCTACTAATGTCAAGCATCAAACACCTAGCATAAGACCAATAAACTCCAGCCTTGCAACTTCCAATTAAAAACTTTAATTAATTCAAGTTATTTGCTTGTTGATTTCTTGCTTAATCTTTGTTTTAAATCATTATACTTAGCTGTGACTAGCAACATAAAAATACAAATCTTAATACTCTTTACTCAATACTTTGTACTTTATTAAAAATACCTTAATTTTGCACTCCAATTTACGGAGAAGGACTTAGTAGATTGATTTATAAATAGTTTAAACACTTTTGTTTTATTCCTTAATAAGTCCTGATAAAACAAAATACAAATTTTATCTTCAATGTCTGAAGAAACAAAAAACACAGAAGCACAAGTTGCTGAAGCAGTTACCGAAACTCCAAAGGTAGATCCTGCTCAATTTCTTAAAGATTTTAACTGGCACAACTACGAAGAGGGAATTGACCCAATCGAAGATGACCAATTAGCAGAGTTTGAAAAGTTAGTAGCTGAAAACTTTGTAGATACTTTAAGTAATGAAGTAGTATCAGGAACGGTAATTAATATCACTGATAGAGATGCTATCATCGATATCAATGCAAAATCTGAAGGAGTTATTTCTTTAAATGAATTCCGTTACAATCCAGATTTAAAAGTTGGTGATAAAGTAGAAGTTTTAATTGATGTACGTGAAGATGCTACAGGTCAATTAGTGCTTTCTCACAGAAAAGCACGTGTAATTAAAGCATGGGAAAGAGTTAACAATGCACATGAAACAGGTGAAATTGTTAATGGTTTCGTAAAATGTCGTACTAAAGGAGGTATGATCGTTGATGTATTTGGTATTGAAGCATTCTTACCAGGTTCTCAAATTGATGTGAAGCCAATCCGTGATTACGATCAGTATGTAGAGAAAACTATGGAATTTAAGGTTGTTAAGATTAACCACGAATTTAAGAACGTAGTTGTATCTCATAAAGCATTAATCGAAGCTGATTTAGAAGAACAAAAGAAAGAGATCATTGGGCAGCTTGAAAAAGGTCAAGTACTTGAAGGAGTTGTCAAGAATATCACTTCTTACGGGGTATTCGTTGATCTT
>JAHDEF010000024.1 GCA_020628975.1 Aquimarina sp.
AGGTAATTACATTTTCGAAACCTAAGTCAATAAAAAGGGTTTTTAAGTCTTTCATCAAAATCTTGTTTCTTCTCCCAATATTGATCCCCCTTAGTAAAGCAATATATGTTTTCATAGAATATCTAATTCTTGTAATTATTAAAATTTACTAATAATATTCAAAGGGGAAATTGGCAAAATTCTGTCTTGAAAATACAATTTTATTTTTCTTAGTGTCTAGAAAATTTGTCTAAATATATTTTACGATTAGAATAAACGCTACTAATAAATTTAAGAAACCAAAAAGCGCCCATTAAGGGCGCTCAAAATAATCAACAACTTTGGGTAATTAGAAAAAAACAGATTATTGTTTTATAATTTTCACAGTAGTTGAGTCTCCTAAAGTAGTAGCATATTCAAGTATATAAATACCACTAGAAAGCGTATTTAGATCTAAAGTACTTTTTCCGCTCTCCACGCGTTGAGACAAAACTATTTTTCCAGATAAGTTATATATGTTAATGTGATCTCCGTTAGAGTAATTATTATTTGTAATGTTTAGATTTTTTACAACAGGATTAGGAAACAAGGCTATCGTAATGGAATTCGAAAGAAAATCTTTGGTACTTAATGTAGAGCTTAACGAATAATCAGATGCAGCATCACCACTACCGTCGTATACAATAAAGTCACTTTCAGGAATAGCAGCGATAAAATCACCTTCAGTCCAAGTTCCTGCTTCTATAGCTACTGACGAACGCCCATGACCTGTTGATCCCCACTCAATATAATCAACAATTGCATTAGAGTCTCCAAACAAATTAGTGCTATACAAACCAAGCTCACTGTCAGCCTTATTAATAGCCGTAAAATTTAAAATATTTACAGTTTCTCCAGGTGCCAAGTCTAAATCTCCTTGAATCTCTAGAGAGCCAATTCTACTGTATGATGGAACGTTACATAACCAATAGTTACTGATATCTACACTAGCCGTACCAATATTTTTAAGTTGTACAACACTATCTCCATCCGTCTCGTTAATGACAATTTGTGCAACTTCTTCAGCTACTCTTTCCACAGTAATCCAATTTTCAGAGATATCAGAGCAGTTTACCGCATCTAAGTCTGCAATAGGAGAACCTACAAAATCTAAACCATTGTTAGGAGTTCCTCTATATGACCATCCCCAAATTCTACATACCCCAACATCAGCATCGTCAAGATCAATTGTATTCGTGTTTACAATATCTAAGATCGTATTTTGATTATCTGTAATTACATATCTATATGAAAGATTGGTTTCATGCCCAGTTTTAGTTACTGCAATTGGATCAGGCTGGTTATCAACTAATATTCTAGCAATATTTCCATTGATAGAAGTCGTTCCATTTGGGTTTCCTGTAGTATCTACATCAATACTAACTGTTCCCGCTTCAGGAGCTACTCGGATTACAGTTACCCAATTTTCAGAGATATCAGAACAGTTTACCGCATCCAAATCAGCAAGAGGCTCACCAATAAAGTCTAATCCATTATTAGGAGTTCCTCTATATGACCATCCCCAAATTCTACAAGTTCCAGGTCCAGCACCCGTCAAATTAATAGAGTTTGTATTTACAATATCTAAAATAGTATTTTGATCATCTGTAATTACATATCTATATGAAAGATTAGTTTCATGCCCGGTTTTAGTTACTGCTACAGGCGCTGCATCGCTATCAATACAAATGATTGCGGTATTTTCGTCAACAGCAGTGGAAGGGTTTGCTTGAGTGGTTGCATCAGCATCAATACTAACTATTCCCGCTTCAGGAGCTACTCGGATTACAGTTACCCAATTTTCAGAGATATCAGAACAGTTTACCGCATCCAAATTAGCAAGAGGCTCACCAACAAAGTCTAATCCATTATTAGGAGTTCCTCTGTATGACCATCCCCAAATTCTACAAGTTCCAGGTCCAGCACCCGTCAAGTCGATAGAATTTGTATTTACAATATCTAAAATAGTATTTTGATCATCTGTAATTACATATCTGTAAGAAAGCATAGTATTGTGTCCTGTCTTAGTTACCGCTACGGGCGCTGCGTCACTATCAATACAAATAATTGCGGTATTTCCGTCTACTGCTGTAGTACCATTCGCATCCGTAGTTGCAGTTTCATTAAGACTTACAGTCCCTGCTTCAGGATTACAATTAACCTTCCCTACAGTAGGGTTTAAAGTAGAATAATTGCTTACCAAATCATCACTACCAAAATATTGTAATGATTGAGTATCAGAAAAAGTAGGTGCAAATTGCCCGTCTGTCCAAATACCCGCGGCAACAGCCGTTGTTGTTCTTGTAGATCCATCATCGCCCCAAATTACATAGTCTACAATATCAGCACTACTACTAAAAGAGTTAGAAGTGTACAAAGCCATTTCTCCAGTAGTTCCTGCTCCTGTACTAAATCCTGTTACAACTACAATCTCACCAGGAGCTAAGTCTAAATCACCATCAATAGTCAGTGAAGCGTTATTTAATTGCATGTAAGCAGGTCTATTGCACAGCCAAAAACTAGAAATGTCCTGAGAAGTACTCCCAATATTTTTTAATTCAATGATATTAGGTGCTTGAAGTTCGTTAATCACAACTTGTGATTGGGCATTACTTATCATACTTAGTACAATCGTTAATAGTGTAATTGTTGCTTTTGAAAAGCGAGTAGTGAGTTTCATTGTATGTTTAATTAAAATTCGAATCAAAAAAAAATATTGTATTCGAGTTTTGAAATATTGAATTATTGAATCTGAAAAAATGACTCTAAAAAAGTCAAATGGAGCCTTTATCCTGAAAAGCTAGTTTTTTTTATTCCAAAAATGAAATAAGGGCTTTAAAAATGAAATTTTATTCGTCGAAAATGAATCTAGGCATCAGGAAATGATTTGTAAGTAGTAACTAAAGGAAATTATTGGAAAAACCTTATATCTTTGATTGCTGAATATGCAGACAATGTCCGATAAATTACCCAATCGATTAGCTATCAAATTACACCCCAAAGCAGAAAAATTTGTGAAGCAAGGGCACCCTTGGATATTTGAGGATAGCATCCAAAAGATAAATACCGACGGAATTTCTGGAGATATAGCTATCATTTTTTCTCAAAAAAACAATAAAGTACTTGGGGTAGGTTTATGGGATAATGAATCGCCTATCAAAATTAAATTACTAGCTAATGAGCCTACTCAAATTAATTCAAACTTTTTTAAAAAGAAACTAGAAAAAGCTTACCAAAAAAGAATCCCACTTTTTAAAACAAACACGAATAGCTATCGCTTTATTTTTGGAGAGAATGATGGGTTTCCTTCCCTAATAGCCGATGTTTATGATCGTGTTTTAGTGGTTAAATTATACTCACAAATTTGGGTGCCTTACTTTCAAGAAATTTTAGGGTTACTTGTAGAAATTTCTAAAACAGAAACAGCAGTATTGAGGTTGAGTAGAAATGTGTCTCAATCCCTAAAAGAAAGTGATTTAAAAGACGGGGCGGTGGTATATGGCGAATTAGAAAACGAAAATGTTGTTTTTATAGAACATGGAATTCGATTTTCAGCAAATGTAATTAAGGGGCATAAAACAGGCTATTTCTTAGATCATAGGGCTAACAGAAAACAAGTAGGTGAATTATCTAAAGGAAAAAAAGTGCTCGATGTATTTAGTTATGCGGGTGGCTTTTCAGTACATGCCTTGGCAGGTGGAGCAAAAGAAGTAACAAGTTTAGATATTAGCAAACAAGCTTTAGAGCAAGCCGTCAAAAATGGGAAACTAAATGTTTTTGAAGGTAAACATAAAACTATGGCGATAGATGCTTTTGAAGGTCTTCAAAATTTAATCGAACAAAAAGAACAGTTTGATATTGTAGTCATTGATCCACCAAGTTTTGCAAAAAGTGCCGCCGAAGTAAATGGCGCAAAAAATAGCTACAGTAGATTGGCGAAATTAGGTATTCAATTAGTCAGAAAGGGTGGGGTTTTAGTGTTAGCTTCTTGTTCGTCAAGAATATTAGCTGCTGATTTTTTTGAAATTTCTGAAGCTGCTATGGCAACAACTAAATATGCATTCAAGTTATTGCAGAAAACGTATCACGATATCGATCACCCTATTGGTTTTCCTGAAGGTGCTTATTTAAAGTGTGGTTATTATCGAATTTCTTGAATGAAGCAATGGTTATCCACCAATAATTAGCTGCACAGTAACATTATTCCTATTGGGGTCTTTAATTTCTTCAACTCTAAAAGCTTTAAGTGGAAATTCACCATCGCCTTCTACTTTTTGACCGTTTCCAGCGTTGTATAATGAAGTTTTATCGCCACACATATATTCTAAAAACACCCCATCTTTAACACGAGGTAAATTACAATCGCCGGGGATGTGATTAGGCTCAGCGATTTCAAAAGCTACAAATCCGATTCCTGTATTTCTAACATATACCCCTTGTATAGATCCATTTGCAAGGTTACTAGGCACAAACAAATCACCTTGAATTTGATTTAACTCAGCATTAGTAATTAAAGTTAAATCTAAACTAAACCTTGGGTTACTGGTTCTTAGATTAGCGTTGTTATTATTTGGGTTATCGTCGTCCTCGCAATTAGTAAAAGCAAAAGCGGTTAATACTAACATTAGGTAAACAATAAAATTATTTTTTTTAAGACTTCTTTTCATAGGGGCAAATTACTAAATAATTAGAATGTAGAATTTTTTTATATTTGTGTAAAGCCAATCCCATGTGTCATGGGATTTTTTGTGTTTATATAAACGATAGAATCATGAGTAAAGTTTCATATTATACCGCCGAAGGACTAAAAAAGTTACGAGACGAATTAAATCAACTTAAAGATGTTGAGCGCCCAAAGGCTTCACAAGCTATCGCAGAAGCTAGAGATAAAGGCGATTTAAGTGAGAATGCAGAGTATGATGCAGCCAAAGAAGCGCAAGGGATGTTAGAAATGCAAATTTCTAAATTAGAAGAAACCTTATCAGGTGCACGTTTGATAGATGAATCACAATTGGATACTTCAAAAGCCTTAATTCATTCTACTGTAACCATTAAAAATCAAATTAATGGAGCTACAATGAAATATAAGTTAGTAGCGCAATCGGAAGCTGATATTAAGACAGGAAAAATTTCTGTAGATTCTCCTATTGGGAAAGGTCTTTTAGGAAAATCCGTTGGTGATGTAGCCGAAATCCAAGTACCTAGTGGTATTATGAAATTTGATATTGTTGAAATCACTCGAGATTAATGTCACTCAAGTACAAAGTAGTCAGTACAAAGTATTAAGACTTGATATACTTTAACTTTAGGTTAATACTAATATTTGGTAATAAAGATTAACAAATCTATGTACTGTGTACTCAGTACTTAATACTAAAAAAACTATGTCATCCATTTTCACCAGAATTATAAACGGAGAGTTGCCATCATATAAAATTTACGAAGACGATAAGTTTTATGCCATGTTGGATATTAATCCTAATGCCAAAGGGCATACGCTGTGTATTCCTAAACAAGAAATAGATCAATTGTTTGATTTAGATGATACCACTTATTTAGAACTTATGCAATTTTCTAAGAAAATCGCTGCAGCTTTAGAAAAAACAGTAAGTTGCAAACGTGTAGGGCTTTCGGTAATTGGGTTAGAAGTGCCTCATGTACACGTGCATTTAATTCCTTTAAATGAAATGAAAGAAGCTACTTTTACTTCAAAAGTCAATATGAGTGAAAGTGAATTGAAAACGCTTGCAACACAAATAGCAGAAAATATTTAATGGATATTGGCATCAACCAAGGTATAATGTTTTAGTTCGTCTTTTTATTGACGGCATCAGCAATTTCATAACCCAGTCGAAGACCTTCCGCACAATCCATTCGCATATGCACCCCTAAAGGAATTCTAGAATACGCATTTTCTTTAGCCATATCTTCAATGGTCAAATAAGTGCGTGGCTGCCCTTGAAATTCTGTTCTTCCCTCGTGTGAACGATCGGTAAATTTGGTGTTATTCCCGAAAGTATCTATAAAAATTCCAGCTGCGGCTGAAGCAAAACTAGAATGCCCAGAAGGATATGCCGGAAAGCTTGGATTTGGCCAAAAAACTAAACGATATAGGTTAGTTTCAAAATCATTATCAATGTATTCCTTAATAAAAACATTTGGTCGCATAACCATATAATCGTACTTATGTTTCCAAGTAGCTACAGCAACATCATTTAAGGAAAACCCTAGTTTTAGGTTCAAAACTAAAGCTTCTTCTAAATTCAATTTCTCTTGAATAATCAGCTGATTGGCTATCGAAATTTGTCGAGCAGGAGGACTAAACATCAAATTTTCTACATCATCACTCCAAAATTCAGCAATCCATAGCGCTTCGGTGTCAGTAGTTTTTGCAGCGTTATTACTTTCTTGAACTTCAATCATTTCTTTGTAATAATCACTTTCAGGACTAGTGCTATAGTTTAATGGAGCCACACTTGAAACTTCATCTACATCAATAACAAAGGTTCGTACTTTATGCCAATAGGGAAATAAGGCACGCTCTTCGTTGGCACTATAAGTCCAAAATCCAGCTCCCACAGGAGGTTCGTATGATAATGGCTGAGGAGAAAGAATTTGATTTTCTGCTTCCACATCTGTTTGGCTAAATGCAATGACTTGATTAGCCACATAATCGCCCCAAGTTCGAGACGCTTCAATCACTTCCTCGTTTGATTTGGAATTCAGTATTAGTTGATTTTCTAAGGCTTCAATTTTCGGTTTTAGCCCGCTAGGAATACTAAAAAGAAAATGTGATGTAACTTTTGAAAGACATGTATTCAAAGCTAAATCATAGTCAACATGGCTAGGAAATTGTTTAAAATCAATAGCCAAAGATTCATATTTGCTAAAGTTAGAACCATAATCAGGCATTCCAGCAACAGTAGTTTCATAGGCGGCTAAATTGATGTATGCAAAAGCACGCGCTGAAGCATTAGGGCGCATTCCTTCGCAATAACGCTCTAACTCAAGAATAAGATCAGTCCATTGAGTTAGCGTATCTGTATGTAAACTAGCTACCTGATTGGGGTTTTGTAAGACGGTATTATCGTCATTATTACAACTGATTGAAAATAAAAGAATAAAACATCCTAGTACTACTTTTTTAAAATATTGATGTGCCAAATGTATCCGTATTTGCGTTTGTAATTCCCTTGTAATAAAAGGGTTAAATATATTGCAATATATTTAAAACTAAGTCTTGACCAGTAGAAAAAAAGGTAGCTCAATTTGCAGACTGATACGTTAAATTACCCTTTTTGGGAAATATTTTGAAAAAGCTGTAGTAATAATGAAATACTTTTAATAGAGAATTACAAAACTTAAATAACTAAAGCTTTTCTAAACTAATTTGAAATGTTGTCCCGACACCTTTTTCAGAAGATTTCACTTTGATGCGTCCATTATGATATTCTTCAACAATACGTCTAGCTAGTGATAAACCAAGTCCCCAACCTCTAGTTTTGGTGGTGTATCCTGGTTCGAATATGGTGTTGAAATTGCGTTTAGGAATTCCACTTCCGGTATCAATCACTTGGATTTTAACATACTGTTTTTCTTCAAAAAGCTTTATAGATAATGCGCCTTTACCTTTCATGGCATCAATTCCATTTTTTACTAAATTTTCTATAGTCCAACCGTATAATTGTCGGTTAAGTAACACGAGTATTTTATTTTCGGGTAAATCAAGATCAAATGTGATCAGTTTTGAGTGCCTACTTTCTAAATAATTGAAAGCATCTAAAGTTTCCCTTACAATATCTAAAGGTTCTAATTTAGGCGCTGATCCAATTTTCGAAAAACGTTCGGTGATGACTTCAAGCCTGCGAATGTCTTTCAACATTTCTTCAATATAACTAGGGTCGACATTCTCAGTTTTAAGAATTTCTGTCCACCCCACCAATGACGATAAAGGGGTTCCTATTTGGTGTGCCGTTTCTTTGGCCATACCTGCCCAAAGCTTATTTTGTTCCGAAATTTTGGAAGTTACAAAAAACGAATACACCACTCCTCCTAAAAGTAATACCACTACCACAATGGCTATAGGGTAATATTTTAATTTGGTAAGAATAGGGGAAGCGCCATAGTATAAATAATGAATATTATCATCAGTGATTTTTATTTTTATAGGCGGATTTTCCTTCATCAATTTTCCTAAATATTCTTTAAGTAGCGTTTCATTTTCCGCATATTTGTTAGGAATGTTGGCTTTTAAAGTAATTTCATTATTCTGATCTACCGTCATCATAGGGATATGATTATAACTGGTATGAATAAGCAAATTAAGCTCTAAATAATCGTTGCGATTTTCCGATATAAATGACTTTTGAGACTGTGCCCAAATTTCCATATTATCGCGCTCTACCTTTTGTAACCGCTGTAAAAAAGTTCTTGAATTCCAAAATAATAATAATAAAATAAGAATAATCGCAGCAACGATAAAGCCTTTAGATATATTTCTAGAATTGGATGTAATCATGTATACAGTGTGATATTGTGAAGTTAGTTAAAACTGCTTGATCTGCATTATAAAATGAGGTGTTGAATTTCAAAAATTGTATTTTTACCCGAAATTAAATTACATCATATGGAAGTACAGGGTAAAGTAAAGCTGATCGGTACAACAGAAACAGTAGGAAACAACGGGTTTAGAAAAAGAGATATTATAGTAACTACTGACGAACAATACCCGCAACATATAAGTGTACAGTTCGTGCAAGACAAATGTGACTTATTAAACGCATACCAGCCAGGACAAGAAGTTAAAATAGGCATTAATTTAAGAGGTCGTGAGTGGGTTAGCCCTCAGGGAGAAACCAAATATTTTAACACGATTCAAGGATGGAGAATTGAGGCAGTTCAGCAAGCAGCACCTCAAGGCAATGTTCCACCACCGATGCCTCCTGCTGATGCTTTTGAACCAGCTACCAATAATTTTGCAAAAGACGATCAAGAAGATGATGATCTTCCTTTCTAAATGATAGATTTAAGCAAAATGTGTTAGACAAAAGCACATTTGTAATAGCGTTTATATAGGCAAAATAAGAACATTAAGTTACCTTGCTAGCCTAAAATAATACTAAATAAACGGACTTAAAAGTTGAACCTACAGGATGTCAAGTTAATGACACAAGACAACTTTTAAGTCCGTTTTTTACTTTTTGAATGTAATGTATATGAACAGAATGATGACAGGTTTACTTACGGTAACCACAATTTTACTACTATCGTGTGGCAGCGATAGTGACAATGACACACAGCCTCAAAGTCAAAGCTCACAAAGCACACCTCCACCGGTAGTAGAAGTCCCTTCATTTCCTAATGACCAACCATTTTTTGTTAACAACGGCCCCGTAATTTCATCAGAAAAAAAATGGGTAGCTGTAGAAAATATGACTGATGAATTTGAAGGAGACGTTTTAGATGTTACCAAATGGCATGCTGACCCAAAAGGAAATGGTTGGGGTTGGATAGGTCGCCCTCCAGGCTTATTCGAAGCTGAAAATGTAAGCGTAAGTGATGGGAAATTGAATGTAACTACCTTAAAATTTGCTAGTCCAAAAGTAATTAATGGAAATACATTTACCCACGGTGGTGGTATTGTACGGTCAATAAATAGTGGTGGACAAGGTATGTACTACGAATGTAGAATGAAAGCAAATAAAACCATTATGTCATCGACTTTTTGGTTGTCTTTTAAAGAAAATTGCCCTAGAAAATTAGAGTTAGATATTCAAGAATGTGTAGGGCGTGTACATGATGGTACTGCTGCATGGGCAAAAAAATGGGATGCTATTTACCATTCAAACGCTATTTTACATAAAAGAGATTTTTGTGGGCAGAATGAGGAGTTAAGAGATCAAGGGCAAAAGTTACTTGAAGAAAAAAACCACGAGCGTTATTTTGTATATGGCTGTTGGTGGAAGTCGCCTAAAGAAGTATTAATATACTTAGACGGTGAATTTGCTTATAGAATTGATCCTCCTACAGATTTTGACTTAGAGGGTTACCTAACAATGGCGATTGAAACTTATAACTGGAATCCAGTTGACGAAGCAGGAAGTATTTTTGAAACAGCTACTTTCGACGATTTGACGACTAAATACGATTGGATTCGTACTTGGAAGCTAGAAGACAAATAGATATTGAGTTAAGCTCGATTATTTAAATAGTAAATTCTAAAAATTAATACCAATCTGTTAGGTTTTCGAACCTAGCAGGTTTTTTATTAATATTGACTAAAGGTATTACTAGAAATCTGATTACCCTATGTCCTCCATTTACGTAATTGACGAGCTTTTATATTTTCCGCCAGTATATCAAGCTGATGAACAGGGTTTGCTAGCCGTTGGTGGTGATTTAAAAGCAGAACGTTTATTACTTGCCTACAATTCAGGTATTTTTCCTTGGTTCGAAGAAGGACAGCCACCCCTTTGGTTTAGTCCACCCGAACGCATGTTATTATTTTTTGATTACCTGAAGGTAAGTAAGTCGATGAAACAATTATTGAAAAAGAAACTTTTTCGAGTGACTAAAAATAAAGCCTTTGAAAAGGTTATTGAAGCCTGCGCAAGTATACCAAGAAAAGGACAGCAAGGTACTTGGATTACCGATGAAATGAAACAAGCCTATGTAGAACTCCATAATTTGGGCAAAGCTGATTCTTTCGAGGTATGGCAAAATGACGAATTGGTGGCTGGTTTGTATGGCGTAAACCTTGCCAATAAAAAGATTTTTTGTGGTGAAAGTATGTTTTCAAAAAAAAGTAATGCTTCAAAAGTAGCTTTCATTCATATGGCGCTTCATTTTTATGAAAAAGGCTATAAATGTGTGGATTGCCAAATCTATAATGACCACTTAGCAAGTTTAGGCGCTTTTGAAGTTTCTAGAGCAGATTTCCTAGAAATTTTACAGAAATAAGAAGCAATTAGATAGTATTTAGGCGTTTAAAAAAGAAATGCACTTTTCAGTAATTTGGCTTAGAGCAGGTGATAAATTCTCCCTTAACCAAGGTTGTTTAGTGTCAAAAACATGATTGGTTTTTAAAGTGTATAATTCAGCTTCTTTATGCCATTCATGAATTAAATGGGCACTTTCAATACTTACAGAAGTGTCTTCTGTACCATGAATGATTAAGTGAGGTACACTTAATTTTTTAGCAGCGTTTTCAATATTTAAATAGGTTTTATTTTTCAAGTAGTCATCATAAAACTGAATATAATGCGGCATTTGCTGCTTTGTGCGTCCATTGGTAATGTACCAAACACCTTCTTTCTGCCATTGTTGTAGTAATGCTCCACTTAAAAAACTAGTATCATAAGTACTTATAGCAGCCAAACTTATTAATTTAGTGATTTTAGTTTCATTGGCCGCTTTGATAATACTAGCACCACCACCGCGAGAATGCCCAATAAGCGTAACATCAGAAACGTCTACTTCTTTAATAAATTTAAATTTAGTCGCGGTTACTTCATTAATTACAGATTGTAAGTCATCTTGCTGTTTCGAGAAATTATCGTTTCCGAAAGCTTCAAGATCGGGGAAATCTATATGTTGTTCTATAGTTCCACCATTGTGCGAAAAATTAAAAGCCACAACAAAAAATCCAGCCTTAGCTATTTGTGATAACATTATTGGCCAAGCGCCCCAATCTTTATAGCCTTTGTATCCGTGAGAAAATATAACGATTGGCTTTTGCTGTTCGTTTTCTTCAAAATAAAAATCGGTGACAATAGGTTTTTTATGGTTTCCTACTAAAGGAATATTTTTATGCGTTTTCAATTTCTTCATTACTAAAAGGAATTTCTGAATTGGTAATTTCTAAAATAAGCTGTTCAAATTCTTTAAGAAAATACTCAAATGTATCTAGTGTAATATCGTGTTCCACATTTCTGGCTCGTGCCGATTCTTTCGTGCCAAAATATAAAACACCCTCATTCAACTTTTTTAGACTTATGATACCTGCCTGAATGGCAGAAATAGGTTGATATGTTTCTTGATACATATAAGCATACATAAGTAGCTGCAGGGCTTTGCTAAAAGTTTCATCGGTTCGTAGTAAAGACCAGTCGTAAATTTTTAATTTACTAGCTTCTACCTTTCCTGTTTTATAATCAATAACTCTCAATTGACCGTTTAATCGATCAATACGATCTACTTTACCTTTGATCTTTACGGGAAAATCAAGGTTTTGTAGCGGCACTTCTGTATTAAAATCACTTTCAATAGCTACTATTTGAATTTCATTACCTGCTTCGATACTACGTAATTCAGCCTTTAAAAACTTATTCAAATAGGTTTGTGCCACTTGGATAATAATATAATTTCTCCCAGTGTCTACATTACTTTTTCCGTAAACACTGTGAAATTCCTCGATTACCGCGTCATTGAGCTTAAGCAACATTTGTTTGATATCTTGAGCTAGAAGTATTTTGTTTTCATAGGGTTTATAGAAATTTTCTAATACATTATGAATTACCGTTCCTTGGGTATTAGCGGCAGCTTCTTCTTCTATATCATCAACTTCTTTAACGCCTAGTACATAGCGCTCATAAAATTGGATGGGGTCTCGCAAATAAGTAGCCAAGGCTGAAGGTGAAATTCCATAGGCAAAAAGCGCTTTAAGCTTTTCTATGATATAGTCATCTTTCGATATACTTTGGACTTCATTTGCTGGAGGCGAAGGTGCGATGCTTAATGTTTGTTGAATGCATTGATGATTGGGGTGAGGTAGTAATTCTAGTTGGTGAATAAAGCGGCTTTTTTCGCCACCATTCATATCATCGACAACAGTATTGTAAATTAAGTGAGCGGTTTTACAACGTTGTAAAGCACGGTAAAAATGATAAGCAAATATGGCGTCTTTTTCTTTATACGTTGGCAATGCCATACTCACTTTTAAATCATAAGGAATAAAAGAGGTGCCTTTTTTTCCTGCGGGAAGTTTGCCTTCATTTACCCCTACAAAAATAACAGTTTCAAAATCTAAACAACGTGATTCCAACACTCCCATAATTTGTAGTCCTTCATGGGGGTTTCCCATAAAATCAATTTGCTGCGTATTTATTTTTTGATGATAAAGTTCTTCATAACTTCTGAAAGAAACCACTTCAGAATAGGTATTCAAAATATGTTCTAATTCTTCTAAAATAGTTAAAATACGTTTACAATAATCTATCGATGTATCATTGGTTTTTTCTTCAGTAATGTAAGAAGCTAGAGCGGTATCAAATAAGATGATTAGCTGTTTATTAAAATCTTTTAAGTCAAACGATTTCTTGAAAATTGTTTCTAAAACAGGAATGTCATTAAAAGCTTTTGGAGAAATATATACCCAATTTTTGGTTATAATTTGATTTTTCCACCAATTACATTTTTCAACTCCTAAAATTTGTTCAACGATATAATGATCTAACACCGCATTTACTTCTTTATAATAGAAACCTTCAGCTTTGTTGTTTTGTTGTAGCGCGATCAATTGGGGGATTAAACTTACGATAGGCAGCGTAGCAAAGGGTAGTCCCATAGTAATGTTTACCTGTTCTACGTTTTTAGGGATTGAAGTAAGCATGGGTAACAGCAAACTCTCATCAGCTAATATGATAGCGGTTTTATCTAAATCTTGCTTAGGCATTTCGCTAAGTAATTGACTAACGTGTTTTACTTGAGCGAAATTTTTTGCTACGCCCGTTAAATAAAGCGACTTTTCTTGGCTATATGAATTATGAAGGTCATCCGTAAATAAGTTATCGATATTCCATTGGCGTTTGTATTTTCTTAAAAAATAAGAAGTATCATGGTGAGGCTGTTCCATAAAAAAAGTATCCGCATCCCAAATGGCGGTACCTTTTTCTTTAGAAATACAAGTTTTTATAATATGTTGTTCTGCGTTGTTTAATGCGTTAAAGCCAGCAAAAACAAAAAAAGTGTTTTGTGTTTCTAAATGATTTTCAATAGCATTTGCAGCACGACGGTATTGCAATCCTTGAAAACCAACACCTTTCTCAGTAATCAAATCAACAAACGCCTTATAGTAATGTTTTAATTGTTCCCATAAGTGAATATAATTTTCAACTAAATCGGTTTTATTTTCTTGTAGAAACCAATGTTTTTGATCATTGATAAGGTATAAATAATTGAAAAAAGTATCATGATCAACCAAGTAACGATCAATTTCATTAAAGTCTTGTAAAAGTGTTTGCCCCCAACTTGAAAAGCTTTCAAAATCTTTTTTGGGTTGTTTTTCAGGGACACTCAAGTAAGCTTTATAGAACATCAACATACTTTCGGTAGCATCGATAGGGCGTAAGCCTGAAAGCTCACTAATAAATTGTTCGATATCTATAATAACAGGTAAAATGCCGACTTCTTTATGTTGCGAAAGTTGTAATATTAATTCCTTCCTTAGAAATCCTACGGCACGTTTACTGGGAAGCACAATTGACAATTGACTAAAATCATTATGATTAGTAATAATTTTTTTAGCAAGATCTTGAATAAAGGTATCCATGTAACATTTTTCGATGTAGTAACGAATTTAGAGAATTATATTAGGAAACACTTGTTAGCAGATAGGAAATAGATGTGTTTAGAGCGCTTGTCGATTACCTATTACGGTAACCTATTCACTAAAGTATTTATTATCTTTTCTGAAAATTTTTTCATTTGAATTTAAAGCCAAAAACCTACTTGGTCTGTCAAGAAATATTGAGCGAGAAGCGATTGCAACTTATTAAAGCTATCGACGATGTACAGAAATCTTTGGGTAGTGAAAGTAAAAGCACCGCTGGTGATAAGCATGAAACGGGACGGGCGATGCTGCAGTTGGAAAGAGAAAAGTTAGGGCAGCAGTTAAAGCAATTACAGCAAATGGAAGCTTTG
>JAHDEF010000025.1 GCA_020628975.1 Aquimarina sp.
ACCTTGTAGATATAAAATTTAGATAATTTAAAAACCTACAAGGTTTCAAAACCTTGCAGGAGTCCTTAACATACTTTAAATCATATTTTTAATATCGAACTCAGGTTGTTATTAAAATTTGGCTGTATTCATTTTTTAGAAGATAAAAAAACCTCGAATCTAGTAAGAAACGAGGTTGTTTTAAAAATATGAGTTGGTAACTATTTTAATTTAGTTAACCAGCTCTTGAAAGATGTTTTTTCTTCTAGAATTCGCTCTAAGTCATTTATAGCAACACGTTCTTGCTGCATAGTATCGCGATCGCGAATAGTCACTGTTTTATCTTCTAATGATTGATGATCTACTGTTATACAGAAAGGCGTTCCATTAGCATCTTGACGACGGTAACGGCGCCCTACAGCATCTTTTTCGTCGTAAGCCACATTGAAATTCCATTTCAACTCATCAATAATTTCACGAGCCAATTCAGGAAGTCCATCTTTTTTAACTAAAGGTAAAATAGCCGCTTTGGTAGGGGCTAAAACTGCGGGTAACTTTAATACGGTTCTTGTGCTTCCGTCTTCCAAGGTTTCTTCTTGTAAAGACTTAAAGAAAACAGCCAAGAACATACGATCTAAACCTACAGAAGTTTCTACCACATATGGCACGTAATTTTCGTTTAATTCATGATCGAAGTACTGCAACTTCTTTCCTGAAAATTCTTCGTGCGCTTTTAAGTCAAAATCGGTACGTGAATGAATTCCTTCAAGTTCTTTAAATCCGAATGGGAAATTAAATTCAATATCAGCTGCAGCATTAGCGTAGTGCGCTAACTTGTCATGGTCATGAAAACGGTAATTTTCTTCCCCTAAACCTAAAGATAAATGCCATTTTAAACGTGTTGCTTTCCAGTACTCGTAATATTTTTGATCGTCTCCTGGGCGCACAAAAAACTGCATCTCCATTTGTTCAAATTCACGCATTCGGAAAATGAATTGACGCGCTACGATTTCATTACGAAAGGCTTTTCCAGTTTGAGCGATACCAAAAGGCAATTTCATTCGCCCTGTTTTTTGAACATTTAAGAAGTTTACAAAAATTCCTTGCGCTGTCTCTGGACGTAGGTATAAATCCATTGCCGAATCTGCTGAAGCTCCTAACTTGGTACCAAACATTAGGTTGAACTGACGTACATCTGTCCAGTTTTTTGAACCTGATTCAGGACATCCAATTCCCAATTCTTCGATTAAGGCTTTTACATCTTCTAAATCCTCTTTCTCTAAAGAAGCTCCCATTCTTGCTAAAATAGCTTTATTTTCAGCAAGATATTTTACTACTCTTGGATTCGTTGTTTTGAATTGCTCTTCATCAAAATCGTCACCAAAACGTTTCTTCGCTTTAGCAATTTCTTTTTGAGCTTTTTGCAATATTTTTTCTGCATGATCTTCAATCAATACATCGGCACGGTAACGCTTTTTAGAATCTTTATTATCGATCAACGGGTCATTAAAAGCATCTACGTGACCTGAGGCTTTCCAAGTGGTAGGGTGCATAAATATCGAAGCATCTAAGCCTACAATATTTTCATGCATCTGCACCATTGATTTCCACCAATATTCACGAATGTTCTTTTTTAATTCAGCCCCATTTTGACCATAGTCATAAACTGCGCTTAAACCGTCATATATTTCACTTGATCCAAAGATGTATCCATACTCTTTGGCATGCGATATTACTTTTTTAAAAGTATCTTCTTTTTTTGCCATGGGGCAAAAATAACAGATTTAAATTAGATTATGATTCGAAATTTTAAGTGGTATAACGAAAGATTAAAATACTGCAGAAATTGACCTTGTTTTATTTTGATTTGATAGAAATTTAAAACAATTCAAACTCTGAAAAGCCGAGCATTTTATTTTTATAGTAAAGCTCCGTTTTGTAAATACCAGGAATCATTTCTTTTTTATTAACCTCGACAATAAAACAAGCATTGCCTTTATTTTCTGCAAAATCAATAGTTTTCGTATCGCTAAAATTTTTCACTTTTTCTTCTGGAGCTTGAGCCATATCACCTATAGTAATGCCATTAGGATTTTTAACTTTAAGATACATAACTAGCTTTTCTACCGATTTATTTTCTGATTTGATGGCAAAGCATACTCTTACTTGTTCTGTTTTTTTAGCTTTATTGGTCAAAAACTTTTTCCCACTACTACGCACTCTTAAAGCTTCCGATTCAATTCTACTTATGGCAACAGGGTAATCTGCATTAAACTTTTCAATAAGTTTTTGATTTTCATTTACAATAGTAGCCAATCGAATATTTTCTTCTTTTAAAATAGTAGTTAAATCATTAGCCTGATTTAGTGCTATATTTTTCTTGGATAAACTATCTTTAATTTCATCGTTTATAGTTAATAAGCTATCGTTTAAATGAAGTAATCTAAATTTTTCTGCTTTTAATAACTCAACTTGTTTACGGTAACGAAGTAAGGATCGTACTTCGGGGTTGTTATCGATCTCTAATTCTTTGCGGAGTAATTCTAACTTTGATTTTGTTTCTTTTAGAATCAACTTCATTTGCACATTCTCGAATTGAACACTATCATATTTTACGATAAGTTCTGAAATTTCGTTTTTTATTGAAGTTTTTTCCTTTTCAAGGTGTCCAATTATATCTTGATCTTTTTGGTAGTCATAGTAGGTGAATACACCTAGTAGTATCAGTAAACTAGCGAGTACTATGGACAGTATCGTAAAAAGTGTGGTGCTTTTTTTTAAGTTCATAAATGGCGTTTACCTAATTAACACATAAAACCTTAATTTTATAACGGTTATCTTAGGCTATTTAATGCTTTTTAGATTCGAAATATATAAATTTTTATGGGTTTACTACAGCTAATTTTACCCAAAAGATGTTACGCTTGCGAACATATTCTAATGCCTGGCGAATTTAATTTATGCACTGGTTGTAGGCATTCCCTACCCGTAATAACGCCTAAAAAGCTTCAATATTATTTTCATCAAATCGATTTTTCTATAGCACACATAAATGCTCTAGATATTTTATTGTTATTTGAGAAGAATAATCGCTCTCAAAAATTAATGCACCGGTTAAAATATCGCGAATACAAACATTTGGGAAACATCTTAGGGAACATACAACTGCCTCGAATTATAGAACTTCATAAAGCATCTAAAATTGACCTAATTATTCCTATACCAATTCATAAACGTCGATTAAAAAGTAGAGGGTACAATCAATTAGATGCCTATGCGAATGTTTTTTCAGAAGCCTTAAAAGCCCCTGTTAGAAATGATATTTTAATCAAAAAAGAATTACATGAAAGATTAGCTAAACTAAATTTTATTTTAAGGAAAGAAACTATTAAAAATACGTTTGAGCTTTGTAACAAAGCGGAATTACAAAACAAACATATATTATTACTTGACGATATTCTTACTACCGGAGCAACTTTAAATGAAGTTATAAATAACTTAAACACTATTAAAAATTGTAAAATTAGTGTAGCTTGTATGGCGTTTACTAAACCTTGGGATTGATGAATTCACTTGGTTTATGTTTCTTTGCAAATAAAATTTAGAATGAAGTTAATACCAGGTTTTGCATTTGTAGCAATTATCATAGTTTCCATTTTTAGCTGTGCAAAACGAGGCTCGATTACGGGAGGCCCCAAAGACGAAACTCCTCCACAATTTGTTCGCAGCTATCCTCCAAATTTTTCTACAAATTTCAAAAGTGATGAAGTCAAAATTTACTTCGATGAATTGATTTCATTGGATAAACCCGATCAGCAGGTTATCGTTTCACCTCCTATGAAAATAAAACCTGAAATAACCCCCTTAGCAGGAGCTCGAAAATTTATAAAAATTAAATTTAAAGATACCTTAAGCCCCAACACTACCTATACTATTAACTTTGGATCAAGTGTGGTCGATTATAATGAAAAAAACGCTTTCCCCTTTTTTCAATATGTGTTTAGTACTGGGTCTGAATTAGATTCGTTAAGCTTCAAAGGGACGGTTGTTGATGCCTTTAAAAAAGATACTGAAAAAAACATCTCAGCTTTTCTGTATGAAGCCAACGCACAATTTAATGACTCTACCATATTCACTACAGTACCTAGGTATGTTTCCAATACCTTAGATAGTACCATTTTTGAGTTTAAAAATCTAAAAGCAGGTACCTATCACTTAGTGGCGGTAAAAGATAAAAACAGTAATTACGTTTATGATCCTAAACAGGAAAAAATTGCTTTCTTGAAAAAAAACATTCGAATACCCGAGGATTCTATGGCTCATATTCGCTTATTTCAAGAAGCATTACCATTTAAACTTTCACGTGTAAAACAAACCTCAAAATATGGATTTGAAGTAGGTTATTTTGGCGAAATTGACATCACCGGATTAGAAGTTACCCCTCTAGTAAAAGATCAATCTATGGAAGCCACCTATTTTAAACTGGCTGAAAAAGATACCTTGAAGGTATATATTAAACCTTTCGTAGCTCAGGACTCTATGGTAATAAACATCAAGAACAATACGATAAATGACACTTTAATTTCAAGATATAAAGATCAATATTTGGATACTTTAAAAGTCAAAAAAGTCAATATAAAATCGACTCTTAGGATAGAAGAAGCCATACAACTTACTGCTAATTCTCCACTTACAGAAATTGATCCTACTCGAATTAACATTATCGATAATGATTCTACTTCCGTAAAATTTACCTACGAATTGAACCGATTTAAAAATATAGCTAGCATTCAATTTGATAAAAAAGAAGACGATAAATACACCCTAAACTTACTCCCAGAAGCAATCACCGATTTTTTAGGTCAGAAAAATGACTCTATACAATTGAATTTTAAAACTGGTGAAAGTGCTGAGTTTGGAAATCTAGCCTTGTCTATCAGTGGTATTTCATCTCCTAAAATCGTACAGCTTACAAAAAATGATAAAGTGATTTATCAAAAAATAGCTTCAGCAGCTACGAACAATATAAATTTCGATGCTATTGATCCTGACGAATATGACGTTCGTATAATTATTGATGAGAATGATAACGGCAAATGGGACACCGGAAATTATTTCGATAAGCAACAACCCGAAAAAACCTATTTCTTTCCTGAAACCCTAAATATTAGGGCAAACTGGGATGTGCAGCAAGCTATTGCTGTACCACAATCCTTGATTAATAAACCTTAATTTATAGTGGCAAGATTAACCTACACATAATATTTCAATAAGCTGTATATAACTTGGGAAACTTAATTTTAGCTATTTGCTATAAACTATAACTTTATTAAAGAGTAACAAAGGTTTATTACAATTTTTCTAAATTGGTAATCAAGTCAAATTAATCTGTAGCTCCATGAAAAAACGCCCTGTAGATATAGTAGTCATTTCCGATGTGCATTTGGGCACTTATGGTAGCCATACTAAAGAATTACTTCGATACCTAAAATCGGTTCAACCTAAAAAAATTATTCTTAATGGTGACATTATAGATATTTGGCAATTTAAGAAACGTTATTGGCCAAAGTCTCATATGAAAATCATTAAACACATTATGGGATTAATTACTAAAGGAGTTCAGGTGCATTACATTACAGGAAATCACGATGAGATGCTTCGAAAATTTGTAGGCTTTAAATTAGGGAGCTTCGAAATAGTAAATAAAATATTACTAGAAATTGATGGCAAAAAAGCTTGGTGTTTTCACGGAGACGTTTTTGATGTTACTATGCAACATTCCAAATGGCTTGCAAAATTAGGTGCCGTCGGTTATGACACTTTAATATTGATTAATAGAGCTATCAATTATTTAATGGGAATTTTAGGCAGAGGCCCTATTTCAATGTCCAAAAAAATTAAAAACAGTGTGAAATCAGCGGTGAAATTTATCAACAACTTCGAAGTAACTGCGGCTGAAATTGCTATTGAAAATAAATACGATTACGTAGTTTGTGGTCATATTCACCAACCTGTAATACGAGAGGTAAAAGCCAATAATGGTTCGGTTATGTACCTAAACTCTGGAGATTGGATAGAAAATTTAACTGCCCTAGAATACCATAAAGGTACCTGGAGTTTATATCATTATTACGAGGATACGAATATTTCTCATGAAGAGGACAATCTTTACAACGAAAAAGATGATATTCCTGAAGATGCTGAATTGTTTGACAATTTGCTACAAGAGTTTAAAATAAAGAATAAAAAGTGAAAGTACTTTACGCCATACAGGGCACTGGAAACGGACACTTAAGTCGCGCTCGAGCGGTAATTCCTATACTAAAATCTCATAAAATCGATTTAGATATTTTGGTAAGTGGTATACAAGCTGACGTAACATTACCCTATGCCATAAAGTACAAATATCATGGCCTAAGTTTTATTTTCGGAAAAAAAGGTGGCGTTAATCTGTGGGCTACATTGAGTAATACGAAGCCTTTTCAATTATGGAATGAAATTAAAAATTTACCCATAACTCATTATGATTTAGTAATCAATGATTTTGAACCCGTATCAGCCTGGGCTGCTAAAATCAACAATGTACCTTGTGTCAGCTTTAGTCATCAAGCAGCGGTAATGCATAAAAATGCGCCGAAACCTAAAGACAAGCATTTTTTAGGAGCTTTTATTTTAAACAATTATGCTCCAACCAAAAAACAAATAGGTTTGCATTTCAGCGCTTATGGCAATGAAATTTATTCTCCGATTATACGTAATGAAATTAGAGATGCCATTTCATCGAACAAAGGGCATTATACGGTATACTTACCTTCTTATAGCAATGAGAAGATCATTGCTGTTTTATCGTGTTTTCCTGAAATAACTTGGCATGTTTTTTCAAAGCATTGTAAAACGATCACGAATGCAAATGACCATATACACATTCAGCCTATTGATAATGATGCTTTTATTGAAAGCTTAGTAAGTTGTGAAGGTATGCTTTGCGGTGCTGGCTTTGAAACACCCGCAGAAGTACTGTTTTTAAAAAAGAAACTCATGGTGATTCCTATGTCTGGCCAATATGAACAGCAGTGCAATGCTGCTGCGCTTAAAAAAATGGGGGTAACGGTTTCACCTCAATTCAACAAAAAAGCTATTCCGATTATAAAAAGTTGGCTTAAAAATCAAGAAAATATAGTAGTTGATTATAAAGATGAAGTCAACACTATTGTTAATGAAATTCTTGATTGGGGTATGATGCAGAAGAGTAAGCGAACTACATAAAATAAAAGAAAGCATAGAAAAGAGATTTTATTTTCTTCTAAATATAGAAGTCTACGTTCTCTTTTCTATGCTCTACTATCTATTCTCTAAAAAGATTATTCCATTACAAAATCCTCCATGAACTTTGTAGTATAGTTTCCTGCTACATAGTCTGGGTGATCCATTAATTGTCTGTGGAAAGGTATCGTTGTTTTAATTCCTTCGATAATAAATTCATCTAAAGCACGCTTCATTTTATTGATCGCTTCTTCACGAGATTGCGCGGTAGTAATCAGCTTAGCAATCATTGAATCATAATTAGGCGGAATAGCGTAACCACTATATACATGTGTATCTACTCGTACTCCATGCCCTCCTGGAAGGTGTAAATTAGTAATTTTACCTGGTGAAGGTCTAAATCCGTGGTAAGGATCTTCAGCGTTTATTCGGCATTCGATAGAGTGTAATTCTGGAAAATAATTTTTTCCTGAAATTGGCACTCCTGCAGCAACTAAAATCTGCTCACGAATTAAGTCATAGTTGACTACTTCTTCCGTAATTGGGTGCTCTACTTGAATACGCGTATTCATTTCCATAAAGTAGAAATTACGGTGTTTATCTACTAAGAATTCAACCGTACCTGCTCCTTCATATTTTATATATTCAGCGGCTTTCACTGCTGCTATACCCATAGCTTCACGCAATTCATCAGTCATGAATGGCGAAGGTGTTTCTTCGGTTAGTTTTTGATGACGACGTTGTACCGAACAGTCACGTTCTGACAAGTGACAGGCTTTACCTGTTTGATCACCTACTACTTGAATTTCTATATGGCGTGGCTCTTCAATAAGCTTCTCCATATACATTCCATCGTTACCAAAGGCTGCTTTAGATTCTGCCCTAGCACTATCCCAAGCAGGTTCTAAATCTTCTGGTTTCCAAACGGCACGCATTCCACGTCCTCCACCACCTGCAGTAGCTTTTAACATTACAGGGTAACCCATATCTTCAGCGATTTGTTTCGCTTCTTCAATACTTTCTAAAATCCCTTCGGAACCTGGTACTGTAGGCACACCTGCTTCTTTCATGGTAGCTTTAGCCGTAGCTTTATCTCCCATTCTATTAATCATATCGGCACTAGCTCCGATAAATTTGATTTCGTGTTCTTCACAAATCTGAGAAAACTTAGCATTTTCAGATAAAAAACCATAACCTGGGTGAATGGCATCAGCATTAGTGATTTCTGCAGCAGCGATAATATTTGACATTTTCAAATACGAATCAGGACTTGGAGCAGGACCAATACATACCGCTTCGTCTGCGAAACGAACATGTAAACTATCAGCATCGGCAGTTGAGTATACCGCTACGGTCTTAATTCCCATTTCTTTACAAGTTCGTATGATACGTAGGGCAATCTCTCCCCTATTAGCAATCAATATTTTCTTAAACATTTCTTCGAAAATTAGTTCAACATTGGTGTGTTAACACCTTACAAATTGTTGCTTAGGCAGGATCTACCAAAAATAAAGGTTGATCAAATTCGACAGGCGAAGCATCATCAACCAACACTTTTACAATTTTTCCTGAAACTTCACTTTCAATTTCATTGAAAAGTTTCATTGCTTCGATCACGCAAACCACATCTCCTGGCTTTATTTCGGTACCTACTTCTGCAAAATTTGGCTTGTCAGGTGAAGGCTTTCTGTAGAAAGTTCCAATGATAGGCGATTTAACCGTGATATATTTCGATTCTTCATCAGCAACTGGTACTGGGGCACTAGCAGCTGGCGCAGCAACTGGAGTTGCTTCAAAAGCTGGCGATACTTGTGCCGGAGCCTGCATTGGCGCTTGTTGCGCTGGTGCTTGCACCTGTTGAATGATAGTTTCTTTAACTTCACCACTACCTGTTTTGATAGTAATTTTCACATCATCATATTCCAAGTTTACTTCGCTAGCACCTGACTTAGCGACAAACTTAATAAGATTCTGAATTTCCTTTAAATCCATAGTAAAGTAGTTATTATAAATAAAGTATGTTAGTTTGAATTATAGGCCCATTTTAAGTAAATAGACCCCCAAGTAAAGCCTCCTCCAAAAGAAGCAAATACAAGTGTATCTCCTTTTTTGAATTGCTTTTCGTAGTCAAACAGCACCAAAGGAATGGTTGCTGAGGTAGTATTTCCGTATTTTTCTATATTGATAAGAACCTTGTTCTCGTCTTTTAATCCCATTCGATTTGCAGTTGCATCGATAATTCTTTTATTGGCTTGGTGTGCCACTAACCAATCTACATCTTCGTTGGTTAAATCATTTCGTTTCATGACGTTAACACATGCATCTGCCATACTTGAAACCGCATATTTAAATACAGTTTTCCCGTCCTGCTTTATAAAATGCTGCTTCTTATCTACCGTTTCGTGGGTTGCAGGGTTTAATGAACCTCCTGCTTCTATCCTTAAAAAATTACGGCCTACACCGTCGCTTCTTAAATATTCATCTTGTAGCCCTAAACCTTCTTCATTAGGTTCAAACAAAGCAGCACCAGCGCCATCGCCAAAAATAATACAAGTAGTACGGTCGGTATAATCGACTATCGAAGACATTTTATCGGCACCAATAACTAATACTTTTTTGTATCTACCTGATGCGATGTAACTCGCAGCGGTCGACATACCGTAAAGAAAACTAGAACATGCGGCCGCTAAATCGTAACCAAATGCATTGGTTGCTCCTATTTCTGAAGCCACATATGCAGCCGTAGCTGCCACTGACATATCAGGTGTTGCCGTGGCTACAATGATCATGTCAATTTCCTTAGGATCTAAATTTTTCTTTTTAAGAATATCTTCGGCTGCTTTTATAGCCATATAAGAAGTTCCTAAAGAAGCGTCCTTTAATATGCGACGCTCTTTAATACCTGTACGCGTGGTAATCCATTCGTCATTGGTATCTACTAGCGTTTCTAGTTCTTTATTTGTTAGCCTATATTCGGGAATATAAGCCCCCACAGCGGTTATAGCAGCTGTAATTTTTGTCATAACAGTAGGTTAAACTTCTTAAAGTAAAAGTACGCTTTTAAAACCAATTGATTTTAGGCGATTTTACACAAATTTTGCGCAAATTAAGTCGATTTTGTGTCATTTTCAACAAAAAACAACAAAAAAACGCACCAAATGGTGCGTTTTTCGATATGATGTTATGCATGCCTAGTATATCAAGCTACCAGACAACATTCCTATTTTTTCGATAAAATTAAGCTTCTTCTACTTCTGTTGCATTGTCAATCAATACATTTCCGCGGTAGTATAATTTACCTTCGTGCCAGTGCGCTCTATGATACAAATGAGCTTCTCCAGTAGTTGGATCAGTTCCTATTTGTGGAGCTGTTGCTTTGTAGTGTGTTCTTCTTTTATCTCTTCTTGTTTTCGAGATTTTTCTTTTAGGATGTGCCATAACTACGTTTTTATCTTAATCGTTAAGTAGATTCTTTAATTTATTCCAACGAGGATCAATTTCTTTTTCCTCTTTGCTTTCGGTTTCTTTGGGCGCTAATTCTTCTAATTTATCTAATATATCAGAATTTAATGTGCCGTCTTCAATCCCTGGATGTATTCTTTTTGAAGGAACTGCTAAAACAATTGCCTCGTAGATATACTGAGCAACGTTAAGCTCGTATTCTCCATGAGGAATGACTAACAATTCTTCATTTTCGTCGTTGAATTCTCCCCCAAATTTAACTACTAAATGTAATTTATTTTCGATGGGTAAATCGAATGGTTCAGTACTAATATCGCAGTCTACATTTACGCTTCCGTTAATTTGAAAATTAAGTTCAAATAACGTAGATTTTTTTTCAAAATCTAAATGGACTACTACATTCGTATCATTGAATTCATCAAACTCAAATACTTCTAAGAACTTGTTATCGACTTTATAAGTAAACTGATGTGTTCCAATCTTCAAACCAACAAATGGAATGTTGAATTCTTTTAATGCTTTCATATTAACTCAGTTTAATCTAAAGCGGGTGCAAATGTAAATAATTTTTACTTAATATAATCAAATAGGACTATTTTTTTAAAATTCAAAATGAATGCCCTATAAAGTATACCTAAGTTATCACTATTGCCCCGGTTTCTTAATTTTAAATTACTTCTTTTTCTGGGGTTTTAAAGGATTTTCCATAAGTTTTTGATAGCCCTTACGATGATTGTAAATTTCTATAGCAGTGTAAACTGCTTCTCGAAACGACTCGTGACTGGCAATTCCTTTTCCTGCAATTTCAAATGCCGTACCATGATCGGGCGACGTTCGCACGTGTGATAACCCCGCAGTATAATTAACTCCATTACCAAATGATAAGGTTTTAAACGGAATTAACCCTTGGTCGTGATACGTTGCTACAACAGCATCAAACTGCTTGTAATTTCCTGCCCCGAAAAAACTATCGGCAGCATAAGGACCGAGTACTAACTTACCAGCTTCTTTAATTTTTTGAAGCGTTGGTCGTAATACTTCATCATCTTCTTTTCCGATAACCCCATTATCTCCTGTATGAGGATTAATACCCAACACGGCTATTTTGGGCTTTGAAATTCCAAAATCTTTAATTAAGGATTGATGAACAGTGCTTATTTTTTGGCTTATTAAACCTGGTGTTAAATGATTGACCACTTGTGGTAACGCCACATGATCGGTAAACAAACCAACTTTTAGCTCGTTGGTAACCATAAACATTAAGCTTTCACCTTCTAATTCTTGATTTAAATAATCGGTATGCCCTGGGAAATTAAAGTCTGTTGATTGAATTGCGGCTTTGTGTATGGGTGCTGTCACTAATGCATCAATGGTATTGTCTTTTAATGCGCTTGTGGCTGCTTCTAAACTTTTAAAAGCAAAAGCGCCTATGTCGGTACTTTCTTTTCCAAATTCAATTTTAACCACTTCTTCCCAAACATTTACCACATTTAATTTTCCTTCGGTAACCTCATCTAAATTCTTTATTTGATGGATAATAGTTTTTAGTTGCAGCTGTTTTTTGATGAAATTCATCAATTTTCCATTCGCAAATACTATAGGGGTACAAAAATCGAACATCCGTGCGTCTTGAAAGGTTTTTAATATAACCTCGGCACCAATTCCATTTAAATCACCAACAGATATTCCTAGTTTTATTTTATTCGATTCACTCATGTTTTCTTACTCAATTTGCGAGTTATTGTGTTTTTAAGTGGTAATTTAATTACAGCTTTCAAGCGTTTATTTCTTAAAAAACCTTCCTTAATTATAACATATAAGAATTATAGTAACCTTAACAATCTTTAAAAGAAGTGGAGTACTATAACGTCATTTTTGTGGCTATTTTTGCATTTAATTATAGCCTATAAGGTAAAACACCTTTAGGCATCAAAGTTAAATAAAATATAGTGGCTTATGTTTACAGGAATTGTAGAAACTTTAGGAGAAGTAATTCGTTTGAAAAGAGATAGAGAAAATTTACATATTTCTGTAAAAAGTGATTTCACTAAAGAATTAAAAATCGACCAAAGTGTAGCGCATAATGGGGTGTGTCTTACTGTTGTTGATATCCTTGATGACGTGTACACAGTAACCGCCATTCAAGAAACTTTAGATAAGACGAACATTGACCATCTTAAAGCAGGTGATTTCATCAACTTAGAGCGTGGGATGCAATTGGGGGCTAGATTAGATGGGCATATTGTGCAAGGCCATGTAGACCAAACGGGAATTTGTACTAATATTTTAGAACAAAATGGAAGCTGGCAATTTGATTTTGAATACGACTCAAGTATAAATAATATCACTATTGAAAAAGGATCCATCACGGTTAACGGTACAAGTTTAACTGTAGTTAATAGCAAACAAAATGGCTTTAGTGTTTGTATTATTCCTTATACCTACGAGAATACTATTTTTAAGAATTTAAAAATAGGAGATACTGTTAATTTGGAATTTGATGTAATTGGAAAATATGTTGCTAGGTTAGCTGAGTTTGGGTTGAAGTAATGATGGCTATTCGTTAGAAATAATCTTATTACGGCCGTAACCAAAGTTATCTTTAGCGCGTATTCTATCAATAAATTTTTGTTGTTCTGTAGTCAATTTCAATAGTTGTTGTTTTTCCCAGAATGAAGCACTATAAGGAAAATCTACATCTGTTAAATAAGTTGTAGATTTTATGTTCTTACTCACATCATCTTGTATAAAGGGATCAATGAAAATTATTTGAACATCAAAGTCGAAAGTTTCTAAGGCTTTTTTCTTCTTTAATGCTTCGAAGCCATATTTAAATGTGCCTGACTTAGGATACACTTTTCCGCTCTTATCATTAACCGTATATATATTGTGACGATTAGAAATTACTTGACGAAACTTATAATTCAAAAATCGTTGAAAAGGAATTACTTCATATGTTTTAGAAGTAGATGCTTTTTTATATTCAATCAAGCGCTCATTTTCTAAATCAATATGAAAAGATCCTTTAAAATGCATTCGATCTTGAATAGAATCTTTGGTCTCGAATTTAATTTCTTTTACATCTCCGTAAATTAAACCGCTATCTTCAAAAGTTTTATCTGGACCATAAAAATTAATAGAGAAAGGTGTCCAAAGGCATTGAAACAATTTAGGCATCGATTGTTTGTGAAACATATGTGTTTTAACGCCATAAGAGCGTTGCTCTTCTACCTCTACATCTAGTAATTCATGAGCCTTATAATTTTTCTTTTTTTCGTCTAATTTGAAATTGGCCTTTCCTACAATGTCAACTAAGGTTACTATTTCTCCATTTCTTCTTTCTGTGGCCCTAAGAAAAAAGCGATGTCTAAAGGGGCTTGAGTACAATTCTTTTCTGAATGTTTCAAAAGCCACATCCATCCATTCATATATATCTTTTATGTGCACTTCTTCTAAAGTAGCTTCTTGGGGTTTTAGATAAATCGTATCCGAAGCTTTTTTAAATTCACTTAGCCTTCCTTTTAAAGATTGGTATCCTAATAAATTAAAATATAACGAATCTATTTGCGTCAACATTTCAAATTTACCTTCGGTATTGGTAGTTACATAGTTTTT
>JAHDEF010000026.1 GCA_020628975.1 Aquimarina sp.
CATCCAATTCTAACAATGGGAAATCGATGACCCATAGTGGTGCAAATTCATTAGGTTTACGTAAACCAAGGCGTTCTGCCATTTCCATACGTAAAGCACTCAATTGAGCTCTTACTTTATTTGTGTCTCCTGATAACACACAAATTAAATCACCTGATTTAGCGCCAGTAGCTTCTGCCCATTTTGCTAAATCTTCTTGATCGTAAAATTTATCTACAGAAGATTTGAATGAACCATCTTCATTGCATTTTACATAAACCATTCCCAATGCACCAACTTGTGGTCGTTTTACCCAATCGATTAATTTATCGATTTCTTTACGGGTATAACTAGCACCATTTGGTACAGCAATACCAACCACTAATTCAGCACTGTTGAAAACCTTAAATTCTTTATGTTTTACAACTTCGTTTAATTCGCCGAATTCCATTCCGAATCGAATGTCAGGTTTGTCATTTCCATAGGTTTTCATAGCATGGTCAAATGTCATTCTTGGGAAATGCTCGATCTCGAAATTATGAAGCTTTTTTAGAAGGTGTTTAGTTAAGCCTTCAAATACATTTAAGATGTCTTCTTGTTCTACAAAAGCCATTTCACAGTCAATCTGAGTGAACTCGGGTTGGCGATCTGCTCTTAAATCTTCGTCACGGAAGCATTTTACAATTTGAAAATACTTATCCATACCACCGACCATCAATAATTGCTTGAAGGTTTGTGGTGATTGAGGAAGTGCATAAAATTGTCCTTCATTCATGCGAGAAGGAACCACGAAATCTCTAGCTCCTTCAGGAGTAGATTTAATTAAATAAGGAGTTTCTACTTCTATGAAGTCTTGGTTAGCAAGGTAGTTTCTAACTTCATTAGTTACTTTGCTGCGAAAGATTAGACTATCCTTTACTGGATTTCTACGAATATCTAAATAACGATATTTCATACGAATATCCTCACCTCCATCAGTTTCATCTTCAATAGTAAAAGGAGGAACTTTGGAAGTATTAAGTATGTTTAATTCGGAAACCAATACTTCAATGTCACCCGTAGGGATGTTTTTGTTTTTTGATTCACGTTCAATAACAGTACCCGTTACTTGAATCACAAATTCACGACCTAAGGTTTTTGCTTTTTCGATTTGTGCTTTGTCTGTACGAGATTCGTCAAAGATTAATTGTGTAATTCCATAACGATCACGAAGGTCTACCCAAATCATAAAACCTTTATCTCTCGTTTTTTGAACCCATCCAGAAAGGGTTACCTTTTTATCTATATCCTCGGTGCGTAATGCTCCACAAGTATGTGTTCTGTACATGAATGTTGTATTTCAGTCGATTGACAAATTTAAGCTTTTGCTGATTTTAAATAGAAGAGATTTTTTAAATAAAGCTCTTTTAACTAAAATAACCTCACAAGTCTTTAAGACTTGTGAGGTTATATATTGATATAAAATAAAATTTTAGACTACAAAGGAGACTTCGCTTCAAAAGCTTTTATTTCTTCTTTCATGCTTGTTAGGTAATCGATATCATCGAAGCCGTTTAACATGTTTCCTTTTTTATATCCATTGATATCAAAAGATTCGCTTTCCCCTGATGGTAATATTACTTTTTGTTCAGGAAGGTTTACTTCAATTTCAGTATTAGGATCAGCTTCTATTGCAGCAAAAATTTTATCGGCAAAGCCAGCACTTACCTGAACAGGAAGTACCCCAATATTTAAACAGTTTCCTTTAAAAATATCAGCAAAGAAACTAGAGATTACACAACGGAATCCATAATCGTAAACCGCCCAAGCAGCATGCTCACGAGAAGAACCTGAACCGAAGTTTTTTCCTCCAACTAATATTTTTCCTGAGTATTTTGGATTGTTTAATACAAAATCTTCCTTAGGGGAATCATCGTTATTATATCTCCAGTCACGGAATAAGTTATCGCCGAATCCTTTACGCTCTGTAGCTTTTAAGAAACGAGCAGGGATGATTTGATCGGTATCCACATTTTCGATAGGTAATGGAACCGCAGTACTTTTTAATATTTCAAATTTATCGTATGCCATTTTGTATAGCTTTTAGCCATTAGCTTTTAGCTGTTGGCTCTATTTTTAATTTTAAAAAAGCTACTAGCCAATAGCTACTAGCCAATTGCAATTTGCGAAGCAAATTATTTCATCAACTCACGCGGATCAGTTACTTTTCCTGTAACAGCTGCTGCAGCGGCTACTAATGGAGAAGCTAATAATGTTCTTGACCCTGGTCCTTGACGACCTTCAAAATTTCGATTTGAAGTACTTACAGCATATTTTCCTGCTGGTACCTTATCATCATTCATAGCTAAACAAGCAGAACATCCAGGTTCACGTAATTCGAAACCAGCTTCTGTTAGTATATCTAATAAACCTTCTTCTTTAATTGCAGCTTCTACTTTATGAGATCCAGGAACTAACCAAGCAGTTACATTATCTGCTTTTTTACGTCCTTTTACAATATTTGTAAAAGCACGGAAATCTTCAATACGTCCATTGGTACAACTTCCTATGAAAACAAAATCGATTGGCTTACCAATCATGTTATCACCCTCATTAAAATTCATGTAGTTTAATGACTTAGCGTAAGTCGACGCACCCCCTTGTACTTCTGAAGCGGTAGGGATACTTTTTGAAATCCCTAACCCCATACCAGGATTGGTACCGTAAGTAATCATTGGCTCAATGTCACTAGCTTCGAAAGTAATTTCTTTATCAAAAGTAGCGTCTGGATCCGTTTTTAAGGTTTTCCAGTATTCCATTGCTTTATCCCAATCAGCTCCTTTAGGGGTATGCTCTCTACCTTTAATGTATTCAAATGTTTTTTCGTCAGGGGCAATCATACCACCACGAGCACCCATTTCGATACTTAGGTTACAAACCGTCATACGACCTTCCATAGTCATATTTTCAAAAACCTCACCAGCATATTCTACAAAATAACCAGTAGCTCCTGAAGTGGTTAATCTTGAAATAATATATAAAGCAACATCTTTTGGAGTTACTCCAAAATTTAAATCACCCTTAACATTAATACGCATTTTTTTCGGCTTTGGCTGCATAATACATTGCGTAGCCAATACCATTTCTACTTCCGAAGTTCCGATACCAAAAGCAATAGCTCCGAAAGCCCCGTGAGTTGAAGTATGTGAATCACCACATACAATAGTTGCACCTGGTTGAGTAATTCCATATTCTGGACCTACAACATGTACAATACCATTTTTTTCGTGTCCAAGTCCCCAGTGACTAATACCATGCTCTTTTGCATTTTTTTCTAATGCGGCCAATTGGTTCGCAGAAAGTGGGTCTTGCACAGGTAAGTGCTGATTAATTGTAGGGGTGTTGTGATCGGCAGTAGCAAAAGTTTTGTTTGGGTACATCACTCCAATACCACGATTCTTAATACCTAAGAAAGCCACAGGACTCGTTACTTCGTGTACCATGTGACGATCGATTAACAATACATCTGGGCCATCTTCAACATGTCTTACTACATGCGAATCCCATACCTTGTCAAATAATGTCTTACTCATTTTCGTTTTTTTAAAGCTTCCTCAAAATATAATTTCCTAGACAGCATTAAAGCTTAGTTAGTTTAAGAGGAATGCAAATTTAACAAAATCGTAGGTAAAGATGGTTTTTTTCTCTAATATGGAATGGTTTGTAATAGTCAATTTTACGATGGTCAGATGGGCAATTAGTAATTAGCTTTTGGCTATTAGCTAATTTTTTTTTGATGTAAACACAGATTTTGCTTTTTAAGATGCCTAAAATTGTGTTTAGAATAATGTTTTTAATACAAATGCGAAAAAGCTAATAGCTAACTGCTAAAAGCCAATCGCCGATACCCTATCTTTGCAAAAAAAATACCCATGAATCGAAATCAAGGAAATAAAGGAGGGAAAAGAAAACCAGCGGGGCCTAGAAAAGGGAAAAGTAATCCTGGTAGCTTTGGTAAACTAAACCAAGAACGTAGGGTTAAGTCGAAACCTCCCGTGAATTTAAATCCAGATGAGATTCGTTTGAATAAATACATTGCTAATTCAGGAATGTGTACCCGACGAGAAGCTGATTTGTATATAAGTACAGGTGTTGTTCGTGTAAATGGACATGTAGTTACCGAAATGGGTTACAAGGTGAAAAGGGGTGATGAGGTAAATTTTGATGGTCAAGTAATTACACCCGTTGAGAAAAAATATATTCTTATTAATAAGCCTAAGGGTTTCGGGGTTGAATTGAATACCTCGAATGAAGAAAAATCGGTATATTATTTGTTAAGAAACGCCGCTAAAAGCACGTTGAAGCCAGTTGGTAAGATGGAGCGTAGTGCTACGGGGTTATTATTGCTGTCAAACGACGATCGTTTTTTGGGAAGCGTTAATGGTTCAAACAGAATACGACAAATTTATCAAGTAGAATTAAATAAGAATTTGTCGCCAGTTCATTTTGATAAAATACTAGAAGGGGTTTACATTGAAGATGCTCAAATTCCTGTACAAGAATTACATTACCTAAATGATAACAAGCGTGAAATTGGAATTCAATTGACTTCGCAGCGCAGAAGAATTGTATCGCGTATTTTCGAAAAATTGGGTTACACGGTAAATAAAATAGATAGAACGGTAATGGGTGGGTTGACTAAAAAAGATTTACCCCGTGGTCGTTATCGTGAATTAACGAAGCAAGAGTTAATAAACTTACAGATGAATAAGTAATTCATAAAAAAACGAGATTCAAAAAATTGAATCTCGTTTTTTTTATGTAAATATTTTAAAATTATATCTTCTTTATTGAATAGTCACCGTAGTTAACACTTTAGCTCCGTCAATAATTTCAATAGTAGCACATCCAACTAAGGGAGTTGAAACGCTTGGTCCTCTATAAATACAGAAAGAAAGGCAGAAAGTTCCTACAGGTACTTCTGTAAAATTAGTAATATCCAAGTTGAATGTATAAGTAGTTGTGTTTTGTCCTTTAGACGCAGTTACCGTTGAAGAAGGAGTTCCTAGTTGATTTACAGGGATATCGAAATAACGATCAACAGTAGTTCCGTTTCTAGTTGTCAATTGAGCATAAACTCCATCAATAGCTTCATCAGTAGTGACCACAAATTCAGCTGTTGAATCACCAGCTTTCCTAGCATCACCTGTAAATGAAATATCACTAGTAGGAGCTGGAGGAGCCGTTTTTACAAAAGTTGCCCCCTCAATAGCTATGCCATCTTCTATTTCATCAGATTCTAAAAAAGTAGCTTCTAGGTTATCAGATAAATCTTTAGTGAAGTCTTCTCTATCTTCATCAGAACAAGAAAATGTCAATGCGCTTAATAAAGCTAAGCCGATTAATTTTAAATTTTTCATAGTGTATCGTTTTAAATTGGTTTTAAATTATTTTTTTTCTTTAAGTCTTTTATAAACAGGAATTTTAAGTCCTACATAAACATCAGCTTGTTGCGATGCATCGCCTAAGCCTGATAATAGTGTGCTGGATCCTACAATTAGTGGTCCAAGTCGTAAATTGGCACCCCAAGCAAAGCCTAAGTGCTGACGGCTCATTAAAGTGGTTCCTAAAGTAAGCCATTTGGTTTGAAAACGAGGGGCAACGTAATACTCACTATAAATGCGATTGGTACTTTTTTCGTTAGTACTTCTTAAAGATTGGTTGATTCCAGCGTTAACATAAAGTCTTTTAGTCGCTTGCAAGTCTACATTTAAGCGTAAAGCTGTTGGTAATTTAATTTCTAAATCTTCGGTAGTAAATTCGGGTTCTGTTAAGTCTTCAATAGTTTCAAAAATATCTTGATCTAAAAAGGCATCTCTGTTAATAGTTGTATTTCCAAAATCATAATTTTCCCGCGTAGCGCCATCGTAAGAGATTTTACCAATATCAGTAATAGCAAGTCCCACTTTAATCAAATAATCTCTTTTGTAGATGTTTGCTAATGTGGTGTCTTGCTTTTTCTTTTTAAGTTCATAAACAAAACCAATATCGAAACCTACACCCTTACCTGTATCTGAAAAATCATAATCTTCTTCATCGGGGTTTAAAGATTCGGTATACGCATATGAAGCCGAGCCTCTTGCAGAAAATTCTTCGTCACCATCTATTCCTTCAACACCTGCGTCATAAGCGACGGTTAAATCTTCCGCTTCACCAACGACAGCACCACGACCTAAAAGATATTTAGCAGTTATAGCAGCACGAAGTTTATGACGCTCTAGCGATAAAATTTCTCTACCGTATGTTATGCCGAATTCAGCCCATGTGTTTGCTGTATTGTATGTTTTATCTTCCGTAACTTCAAATGATTCATTTAAGTCCTCATCAATACCTTCGACTTCGTCGATTAATTGTCCTTTGATTTCATTAACGTTAGCAATACCTCTTACACGCGTAGTGATAGCAATACTTGACTTTTTAGATAAATTGAACATAAATGATGGCCCTAAAATATCTAAGTTGACATAAGCGTTATTGTTTTCGTTAAACATTTTAGCACTGTCATCATCAAATAAATCATAATCATCATCATTTAATAATTTATCGAAGTCCACATCAAAAGCATCGGTTCCTGCTAATACACTTACACTAAATAAATTGATATCTGTTTTGTAAGGTGATCCTTGAACATTTGCTGGGTTAACGATTACGCCATGTATACCCGCATAATTGTCTTGAGTTAAACCGGTAAAGGACTGCCCTAAGAGAAAAGTGCTTGATAGTAGGAAAAAAAATAATTGTAGTTTTTGTACCATAGTGTTGAATATTAAATTGATTTATGCAAATATAAATTGTTTCTTTTGAACCTCATTGAGATTGATCGTGTTTGAGGTTTTTGATTATCAAGTTGTAATTTTCTCAGTACAATTCATTATTAATAGGAATAATAAAAAAATACTATATCGTTTTTAAAATATTTAAATAGATTTTGAAATAAATTTTAGTTGATTGAGTCCTACAGTTTTTTTTTAGTCTTACCATTGTATTTTATTCATCTATAAGAACCTACTAGGTTTTTTAAAAAAATAGTAGAATTTGTCTTTATTTTCTCATACTATTTATCAAACTGCGATTCGTGCATTTAACAACATTACTGAGAAGCTTGAAAAACCGATAATTAATCATGTCCAAAATATTCGAGCTGATCCGAAGTTTTTTTAAAATACCTCAAAGTTTGTTTCGGTAAATTTCAAAATTTTAATTCTAATCTAAGTCATCTTTAAGGGTGGTTTTATTAAGGGGTATAAAAATGAAGCAACTATTCTATAAAGGCAAATTAGTATTAAGCTGAAAAGTTGTGGACAAGCCAACCGTCATTCCTTCGCAGGAAGGAATCTCATTAAATATATCGATTAGTTTAAGTAAATATCCTTGATGGGATCCCACATCAGGTGCGGGATGACAAAAGTTAGCATGAAAATCATTTCTATATTTTCAAAATTAATTAATATTTAACGCTCCACAACTTTTCAGCTTAATCCAGAAGTCGCCTTCACTAGAAATTGTAAATCATTCTTTTAAATGGAAAATAAAAATTTAGTTTAGGAGATTTCCATCTACGAGGAAATGACGGAAACTTTACTTATCCCTAACCTTTTAGGTTGATTTGTAAACTAATTGATTTTCTGATTTTTAGAAAGGAAAACTCATTTTTGAATGCTATGATTTTAAAGCGCATTTCAAAGTTTAATTGGAAATTATATGCATTAAACTAAAAATTAACCATTAGTGGAGCGAAAGAAAGCATTACGTTTTAGCTTGAAATTATTAAATTTGAAAGCTTGGAGGTATTTAAAAAGCGGTTGAATTTTTACCCCCATAAACAATTCAAACCGCTTTTAAACAACAATACTAATTTTTTAAGAAGTATGATATAATATTGTGAAAGCTTATTTTAAGTTGTAATAACTACCCCTAAAGTACACCACAAATATATCATAGCCACGCGTATTTAGAAACTGTGTTTTTCCGCAGGTTGATGATGAGTGCGATGGTAGACAAAATGATGGACTATGATGGATAATGATTTAGGAGTGTTTTCTAAAAAATTAATAACAGATGTTTCTGTAGATAAAAATTCAGAAAAATTTAAAGAGTACGATAATAAAATTCCTTTTTTTGGAAATCAAGCTACTTATGTATATTCATTTGTAGAAGGTAGAATGGTGTATGCTAAAGGCTGGTTAGATTTGTTGGGATATGAGGATACGGATGTTAATATGCTCAACTTGGTAGAAATAACTTCACCGAGGTATAAGCAGTTTTCATTCGAGATTAACGACAAGGCCCTTATGTTTTTAAGTCAAAAAGCTGAAAATTTAGAAGCTTATAGTTTTACATTAGAAACGGAAAAAGTACATAAAAATGGTACAGTAATTCCCTTGTTTTGGAAAGTAGGGGTATACAAATCTATTAATGGAAAAATTGCTGAAATTATTGGTATTGCGCATAAAATGGATTCTTTAAAGCGAGGAAAAGTAATGCAATATGCAGCATATGGTCCTGAAATTGCTGATTTTGAAGGTATGTTAAATAAAGAGCTATTTAATTATGTAGCTATATCTAGAAAAGAAAAAGAGGCGTTAAAATTGGCGGCTAAGGGTTTGTCTTTCAAAGAAATTGCACATGAGTTAATGGTTTCACAATCAGCTATTGAAAAGCGAATTATACCCATGTATAAAAGGTTTGGGGTGAAAAGTTTGCCTCACTTAGTAAGTTTCGCTTATGAAAATCATGTTTTATAGACGCTACAAGTTTAAGGCAAACAAATAGTTTGGATTTTCAATTTTTCGATTCCCAAGCTACATAGCATATCCATCCATTCTTTTGGAGAAGAGGTGTTGTGGCAATTTCCCAAAATCCATATAACATTTTTATTTTGAATAATATTTTTGTTTTCTAATGTAGGCGATTCAATTGAGCCATTAAGATAAAGAGCAAATTCTTCAGCTTTTACGATTTCATGGTTAAAGGGTAGTCCAGGATTTATATCATCAATGATTAAAAAGTCTACTTCTTTCCAACTCCATATTTTTTCTGTTGCTACTTTATTAATGTTTAGATATTCGAAAAAATCACTGTAAATTTTTATTCCAGTAGTGTATAGGCATTTCCGTTTTTGTATAGACAATTCGTTACATATAGCTACACCCAAGCTAGTCTTACCACTAAATTTAGATCCGTGAATGAGTAAATGATTCTCATTTTTTTTAGATTTCATAAACGTTACTATTTTTTCTTTGTCAGCCGCATCAATTTGATATTTCCATTGACTCAAGCGAAATTGAAAAGGATAATTGGCATATTGTTGATGCATTTTGATAAAAAACCAATCGACACTAAAAAACAGTAAACAAATCGTTAAGCCTAAAATTAGAACAAACAGTATAGCGTCGGTATTAAAAAGTAAACAAATAGTCATTGCGCCCAAGGCAAAAAAACATACATCAACAAAGGTGTCATAAGCTATGTTTTTCCAGTTGGGTTGAAATGTATAGGAGTTTAAATATCCTTTTTTGTTAACCTGTCTAATTTTGAAAAGCAAGGGTCCTAAAAAATTGTAGAGTTCAAAACAAAACCAAAATAAGGTTACTTTAAAAGCCCAAATGAGTGCAATATTATAATGATTTTGCGTTTTATTATCGGTGAGAATTAAAATTAGAGTTGGTAGTGCACCTAGGCAAAAGTGACCAAATTGATTGGCTAACCAAGCGTATGTTAGAGTGATACCTCTGTAAGAATCTTTGCCAATTAAGTCTTTTTTTAATTGCCTAAAAGCGTCAGTGTAGTTTAGTTTTCTTGTACTCATAACCAGGTTAGTTAAGTGTTAGATGTTCAATACTACAGAAATGTCAATTATATAAACACGTTTAAATGAGTCGGATATCTACCGATCATAGGAATATCATATTAGTATTTTCTAAAAATACTTACTTTTTTTGAAAATAACTCATAGGTTAAGGCTAAGGACACTATTACATATTCTAAAGCAACCCACCACAAGTTTTCTTTCCATTGTTCTGGATTTTGATAAGTATGGTAAGATAAAACCACAACACAACTCCAAATCCACAAAAATCGGTAATGTGTAAAGCAGGATAAAACTAATGGAATAGCCAGATACCATGGGTGTATTGTGGTGCTGCAAACTAGATAAGCAAAAAAACTAAATAACAAGCTTGTAAGTAATTTTTGTGGGTTTTCATTCTTTCGAAATAAGCCCACACACAAAATTATTAGAATAGCAAAAGCAGGCAAAAGCTTACCTGTAATGGCAATGACATTCCACCCCGTAATTTGATAACCTATCCATCTAGCGATATAATATAAACTTGCATTGAATTCAAAACTACTAAACCAAAGTCCTACAGAATTGGTGTAATTTTCAATAAGTTTTGCATTTATAAAAGGAGCAAAAAACAGCACATTAATACCTATCGTTATTAATATAAATACGGTATAATTGATTACATTTTTCTTTTCTGATTTAATAAATTTTGATAAAGAATGGAAACTATTTAAAGGCTTAGAGAGAAAAAATCTCGCAAAAACAGGAATTAAAATAAAGGGAAGTAATTTTACATTTACTGATATTCCCAGTAAAATTCCTGCTATTGCCCATTTTTTCCTTATTAAATAATATAAAGAAATCACTAGGAAAAATACCATTAATGCTTCAAAATGTAAGTTTCCAATAAGTTCAATAATGATAAAAGGGTTTAAAAAGTAATAAGCGATATTTTTTTTAGGAAGTTTCAACTCTTTAAGAAGTTTAACCCCGAAAAAGAAAGTTCCTGTATCTGATAGGATTAATATGACACGCATTACCACAACGCTGGTAATTATAGAATTCTGCCCAAAAACAGCAGCTATAAAATATCCTAGCTGACTCATTGGGGGGTAATTGGTGTAGTGTTTTGCGTTCAAAGTGCCCATGCCTTCGTAAAGCACTTGGGCTTGATTTATAGGGAAATTATTTGAACTTATGTGTTGCAGCGGTGTACTTAAGTATGGATTTATTCCTTTAATCAGCAAACGACCATCCCAAATAAAGCGGAAATAATCTTGGGACATCCATGGCAGTACATCGATTAATAAAATTCTAAAAAAAATTCCAATTAGTAATAAATGACTTAAAGAGTACTTTTTATTATGTATGATAACTAATGAGCATACAAACGTGCAAAGCCATAAGCCAATGAGTATGTAGAATTCGCTCCTAGGAACAAAACGTGGTAATATAATATAACTTAACGTGCTCAATACAATGGCTAAAAAACCCATCCAATTATATTGAAGCCATTTTTTCAACGTATTATAATTTATCAGTTACCGATTTAAAAAATACGAATCCAAAGCCTGAAAATAACATTAAGTGAAAACCAAACAAGCCATAATCTCCTATTTGAACGCCACTATAAAGTGCAAAAGCAAAATAACACATTAATAGCGCTTCTAAAATGGTGTGTTTAGAAATGTTTTTATTAATGTATTTGTTACCTCGCCATTTATCAGAAATTTTATTCATATTGAATTTTGGAGTACGAATAAATTCGCTTTTTTTACCAAAATGTCCTTCTAAAACAGCAATTGAGTTATGTAAAGAAAACCCCATTGCTACCGAAAAATACGTTAAAAATAGGCCTACATATTGACTGAAATTTTTAAAGCCACCACCGTGAATATTTTTATAGCTAACCCAGTAATTCACAAAAAATATGACAGAACTTAGTGCAAATACACTCGAGATATTAAAATATAAATTTAAAACAGGGTGTTCGTTTTTTATATAAAGTACAGGAACACTCAGTATCGCCATGGTTAAAATCAAAATGAACATAGAACTATTTAGCAAATGAAAAAAGCTATGCATTTTCGTTTTCCAAGGCGTTTTGTCACACTTTAAAACTCTTTTATAAGTCTTTTTAAAGTTTTCAGCGGCTCCTTTATTCCACCTAAATTGTTGTGAACGCGAAGCACTAACAATCATTGGTAATTCAGCAGGCGTAACGACGTCTTCTAAATATTTGAATTCCCACTGATTTAATTGTGCCCGATAACTTAAATCAAGATCTTCAGTTAAGGTGTCACCTTGCCAATTTCCAGCATCAACAATACAGGTTTTTCTCCATATTCCTGCAGTACCGTTAAAATTGATAAAATGCTTTTTAAAATTCCGACCACTTTGTTCCATGGTAAAATGGTAATCTAATGACAAAGCTTGAATTTTAGTCAATAACGAATAATCACGATTAATATGCCCCCATCGGGTTTGTACCACACCGATTTTTGGGTTTTTAAAATGTGGAATTGTTTTTTTTAGCCAATCAGGTTCAGGTAAAAAATCAGCATCGAAAATAGCAACGAATTCGCCACTAGCTTCTTTCAAGCCTTCTTTTAAGGCACCAGCTTTAAAACCTTGTCGATTGGTGCGGTGGATATGCTTAATATCAAGTCCTTTTTCTTGCAGCTGCTTAACTTTGTTAGCTGTAGTAACGATAGATTCGTCCGTTGAATCATCGAGAACTTGAACTTCTAATTTTTCTGAGGGATAATCTAGTAAAGCTATATTATCCAACAAACGTTCCATTACATATAGCTCATTAAAAACAGGAAGCTGAATGGTTACACAAGGAGTTTCATCAGGTTTTGATAAATCAAATTGAGGCCCTTCATTTGTAGTGGTTTTTTTTGATTTTAAATATCCAAATAGCAGGTTGAGTTGACTCAAACTGTAAAGAAAAACAATCGTTAGTGCTAGGGTATACACTATGATAATGGTTATGTACATTGAAACTATTTGAAACTGTATTTAAAAATCCAACTTAAAATTTTTACGCCGGCTAATATAGCACCTTTAAGCGTACCAGAAACTTTTGAAGTTCCTATTCTATTCTTATATCTTACGGGTATTTCGGTATATTTCAAGTTTTGCTTAAGGGCTTTTAATTGCATTTCAACCGTCCATCCGTAGGTGCGATCTTGCATTTTTAAAGACAAGAGCTTGTTATATTTTATGGCTCTAAATGGGCCTAAATCGGTAAATTTTGATTTGAAAAATAATCGCATCAAATTAGTAGCCAAAGCGTTTCCGAAGCGCTGCGGAAAAGTCATGCTCCCTTTTTCTCGTAACGATGATTTCCTTGCACCAATTACCAAATCGAAATCTTCTTCTATAATCGGAGCAATAATTTTTGTCATTTCTTCGGGAAAATCACTGTAATCACCATCTAAAAAAACAATGATATCAGGAGATTTTTCTAAGGCAGCAACATATCTTAATCCTCTCAGACACGCATTTCCATAGCCTTTATTTGGCTCATCTAAAACCGTAGCACCAGCTAGTTGCGCCTTCTTTTTGGTGTTATCGCTCGAGCCATTATTAACTACAATAATTTCAGAAACATTTTTTGGTATTTCAGCAATTACTTTGGCGATTGAAGCTTCCTCGTTAACGGCAGGTATAATGACTTTTATTGAAGTTGCACTCAAAATTTAAAATTAGGATTGTCTTTTTTAAAACTAGAGATATTTGACCATTGTTGTAAAAATACGTCATTCACATATTTTTTCGCCTTTGTAATATTTCCATTTTCATAAGTTAAACAAAATCGTGTTTTTCCGTCTTTTTGATAAATGCAATTCTCATATTCTTTTTGATTATAATAAACCCACCAATTGATAGGCGTATTGTTTAAAAAATGTCCTTCTTTAGCTAAGTTTCCATCTTCATTATAAAAATACCAATAGCCTGTTTTGGCATTTTTCATAAAAGCGCCTTTCGAAGATATATTTCCATTTTCAAAATAAAACGTCCAATAGTCTTCCATGTTCCCATTTTCAGTCCATCCCATAGCTTTAGGTTTCCCAGAAACATAATAAAGTGTGGTGTAGGTTTTATTTGTCGAAAAGGACAAACACATAAAAATTGTAAACAAAAATATAAGCCTCACTACGTAAGTTTTACTTTGTGGTCGAACTTTAGTTGGAAACTTACATTGTAGTTAAGAAAAATTTGCGCTATTCGGAAAACGTTATGAATGAGAATAGTATATTTGAAAAAAAATATTATGAAGAAAATTTACAGCTTACTTAGTGTTTGTTTATTGTTATCAGCATCATGTGGAAGTGATGATGGAGGAGGAAGTGGAAACGGTGGAGGGAATCCAGACGTTGATCCAGTTAAACCACCTGTGACCGCTACATTGACCGTTGAAGAAGGAAAAGATCAATTAGAAGATAATAGTATAGCTTTATTAAATAAGCTAGATAGTTTTTCAGAT